>USFX01000042.1 GCA_900553965.1 uncultured Prevotella sp. | reverse complement strand
AAAAACTTATTATAAAGTAATACCATCTCATACTATTACCCAAACAAAGAAATACTGTGTGCACGGTCTTCCCCCGTCAGCTCATTTCCAGCATCCTCACGATGGGTTTGACGGCCTCGCGGGCCACGTCCGGGTCTACCTCCACGGAGGGCCACTCGTGGAGAAGCGTGTTGTATATCTTCAGCATCGTGTTCATCTTCATATAGTCACACTCGTTGCAAGAGCAACCGACCGTGCCTTCGCCTATTTCCGGCGGCACGGGTATGAAGGTCTTGTCCGGACACTGGCGCTTCATCTCGTGAAGTATTCCGGACTCGGTGACGACGATAAATTCCCTGTCGTCGCTCTCCATAGCATGCTTCAGGAGCACGGCCGTCGAACCGACGACATCGGCAACCTGCAGTACGGGGCCCTTGCATTCGGGATGGGCCAGCACCTTGGCTCCGGGATGCTCTGCCTTCAGCTTCAGTATCTCGGCAACGGAAAAACGTTCGTGGACGTGGCATCCGCCGTTCCAGAGCAACATCTGCCGTCCCGTCACATTATTTATATAGGAGCCGAGGTTCTTGTCCGGACCGAAGATGATCTTTTCGTCCTTCGGCAGCGCCTCGACAATCCGGCGTGCGTTTCCGCTCGTGACGACCACGTCGGTCAGCGCCTTGACGGCCGCCGTCGTGTTGACATAGCTGACGACGGTGTGGCCGGGGTGCTCGTTCTTGAAGCGTTTCAGGTCTTCGGCGCGGCAGGAGTCGGCCAGCGAGCATCCGGCGTTGAGGTCGGGACAGAGCACGAGCTTGTCCGGCGAGAGAATCTTGCAGGTCTCGGCCATGAAGTGGACACCGCACATGACGATGATTCGCGCGTCGGTCTCGGCCGCCTTTCGTGCCAGCGCCAGCGAGTCGCCGACGAAATCGGCCACGTCCTGAATCTCTCCCTGTGTATAGTAGTGGGCCATAATCACGGCCTTCTTCTCACGGCACATCCGTCTGATCTCGCTCTTCAAGTCCGTGCCTTCGGCGACGGGCTCATCAATGTAGCCCTTTTCGAGCCATTCCGTTTTCAACATCGTTTTATTATTTTATTCTTTTTCTTTCTTTCTTTTAAAAATGTAATGTTATGGATGATATGCTGTTGATACGTGAAAAACTTTCTATCGTTTTTCTTGGTTGTTACGTTATCAAACCGTGGTCCGCGGCTATCAACATCTATTGTTGAAACTTACATGCTTATTATTAGCGTTATCGCATGTTTATCCACAATATCCCATTTCGGTGCAAATTTAATAAGTTTATATCTTTTTCTGCCAATAATCTGTTGAAAACTTGCTGAAAAGCCCGTAATAAACGTGTTGATATCCCGCTGCCGCGGCGTCGTTCGGGAATTGTGTGGATAACGCAAAAGTTATCCACGGGGTTATCCACGGAGTTATCAACAAAATCACTAATAACTTAAGCCTCCAACCACCTAAAACCCACTCCTACGAGGGTGTTTTTTGTGCCTTTAAATGTCTTTGTTAATTTAATTACGAGTTTAAAGCCAAAATTTTGGGGCACTTTCTAAAATTTTTCCGCCATGCTCCCAAATTTTCAAATATTGCGAAGGTCAAAATCTCACCGTTTTTTCGGCGGAAAAATCTCTGTTTTTGTAACTTGTTCATTTTTAACCGTTTATGAACGGCGCCAGCTCCCCTCCCCTTGGGGAGGGTTAGGGTGGGGCCCCCGCGAGGCCCTCCCGGGGTTGCAACGGGGCCCTTATTGCAATGCAACAAGCGCCCCGTTGCACTGCCGTAAGGCCGTTGTTGCAACCCCGCGGGGCCCTTACGGCATGAAAACGGTAGCTTTTCCGGACAAAAAAAGCAATCATAAATACGCCGAAATTTCTGCTCCGGAAAAGCCGTAAGGCCCTTATTGCTCCATCTTCGCCGCGTTTTTGTGATTTTTCCGCATGGCTATCGTCAGCGAAACCGACCAAAGAGGCCCTTACGGGAGGCGGAAACGCTCTAAAATGGAAGTTTTTAAGGAGTCGGTTTTGTAAAATAAAGACCCACCTCAACCCTCCCGAAGGGAGGGGGCTTGATATGTCATTGAGTCCATGTCTTAGCTCAAAGAGTAATCAAGTTCCCTTCCTTTTGGAGGGTTGGGGTGGGTCTTAGGTGGTCTTAGGTGGTTTTTTGTGTTTTTATTTATGAACCACTTTCCTCATCTTTCCGTCCTTCGTTCTCACGATGTTGACGCCGCGCTGCGGTGTGGCGATGCGGCGGCCGTTGAGGTCGTACATCTCCTTGTCGGCTGTCGAGAAAGAATTGATGTCAGTTATGGCGTTGGTGAAGTCAACCGGAATACGCAGATAACTGATGCGTCCGCGCTGTGTAGCGCTGACGACGACGGTCAGCGAGCGTGACCGGCCGCTGACGGTGAGCAGTCCTTCGGGCGTCAGTGTCACTTCCGTACCTTCCTCTGTCACGGGCTCGTCGGCCAAGGCGTATGTCACGGTGGCCTCCGTGTCATCAAACGTGAAGAGAGAGGAGACGTCGATGGCCTCCGTCACGTTCTGCGTCGGGGCTTCGGCTATGACGCGATGGCCGTTGAAGTCGTCCATGCAGAAGTATGCCGGAGTGTTCAGATAGCCGTAGTTCTTGTCGCTTCCGTCGATGGTGAAGCTGACGGAAGTCACCTTGCCGAGCGGCCGCAGGTCGACCCACTGCCACGTGTCGAGGTAGTAGCGGTCTGCCTCCTTCGTCGGACGGTAGTCGGCGAGATAGTATTCGATGTCGGCTGTGGTGCCGTCGGCATGGTGGCCGGTGAAAATAATCTTCAGCCACGAGCCCTCCGTGAACTTCTGGGCGTAGGAGTCGCCGTTGAGGATGGAGTTCATGGCATACGCACTGTTGGTTACGTAGCATCCGCGCAGCGAGTCGCCTTCGGCGTCGTTGAGCACCCTGATGTCGCCTCCGGAGAAAGCCACGGCGAAATTTGTCGAGCCTTTATAGCCTCCGCCTGTTGCGGCGTTATACTGATCCGCCAGCGTTTCGAATGTGCTTGCCGTCTTGTTGGAATATGCGAAACCGCTCCATGAGCTCCAGTCGAGACTGTAGATGTTGCTGAAACTGTATGAGCCGCTGACGAACGAGCCGGCCAACTGTGTGTCGCCGTATGCTCCCGTCACGGTCTCGCCCTTCGTGTCAGGACCAGCCCATGCGCTCTCGCTGTCTAACCAGAGGTTATCGAACGTTGCCGTCACGGCCTCGCCCGTCACGACGACGCGGCATGTGTCGGCCGCTGTCTTGCCATTGGCGTCGGTGACCGTCACCACATAGTCGTCACATTCCGTGGGAACATATTCCACAGTGACCTCCGTGTCGATGGCCTCGGCCGTTGCCGTGCCTATCTCTTCGTGTCGGCCGTTGGTCCACACGAGTGTGAACGGAGCCGTACCGTCCGTCACCGTGGCCCGCAGGACAGCCGCGGAACCGGCCTCGACGGTAGCACCTGAGGCCGTGACGGCGGCGTTGGGTATCTCGACGATTATCTCGCCGGAAGCAACGAAAGCCTCGCCGGCCTTCACACCGCTCTCCGTACCGCGCAGACTGCGCACCACAACATACGGGACGTAGCGTCCGTCGGTCACCAGATTTTCTGCCTTGGCCTGAGCTTCGATGCCCGCACGCATGGTCACTGCCATGCCGTTGGCTGTTATTTCTGTTGCTTCAGGGGCTGTCTCGCTTTCCGGACGTACCATGATGAAGGCCCGGCCGTTCATGTCGGAGCGTACACCGATGACGGCGGTCGTGTCCGTCAGGTGGCGTGCGACGGGATAGCCGTCGGCCACGACGGGAGCTTCCGTCGAACCGTTATACTCGTATGCACCTATCGTTGGTTGTTCGGCACGTGTCACGCCGCAGATGTCGGTCGTCACGTATGCTAACGGCAGGGCGCTGAGGAGCGAACCCTCGGCGGCGGGTTCGAGGATGTCGTCACTCAGGAACGTCACGGTCTCGGCGTGACTGTTGCTCTCTCCCGTGAGCGCGGTCCAGTCGTCGAAGGTCGCGATGTCCGTCTTGTTGAATGCCAGCACGCTGCCCGAAGTACTCAGGACGTTGTTGCTGAACGTGACGGTCTTTTCGTTGCCTTCCTTGTAGAACCGGTAGACGTAGCCGCCGGCCTCGTTCTGCAGGATGTTGTTGACCGCCGTGACGTTCTCCTTCATGGCGTCGTTGAACCACAGGGCAGCGCCGGCAACCTCACCGGTGAGGCGCACCGTGTTGTTGGCTATGTCTATGTGTGACGACGGCGAGCCTACCTGTATGCCGTAGGTTGACGCGCTGCTGCTGTTGATGTTCAGTTCGTTGTTTGTTATAATCATCGGAGCGTCCTCCGTACCGACATTCTGGCGCACGTAGAGGGCGTTGACGGTCTTCTCCGTGGCCAGTGCGAAGCGGTTGCCGCTGATGACGGTGCCCACGGGATAAGCCTCGCGGACGTTGATATCGATACTGTAGTAGGTCGATGCCGTGGCGACACCGCTGTTCTCGAATGTGTTGCCGACAATCCGCGAGCCCAGTTCGTCATACGAATAGATGCCCTTCGACCCCTGATTGCGCAGGACACAGTTCTCGACGACGCCTCCGCGCTGTTTCGGGAGCTTGACAGTGCTCGTTCCCGCGAGCCGGACGCCGATATATCCGCCTTCCAGCAGACAGCGGCGGACGGTCAGGTAGTCGTTGTTGGCGTTGGCCTCGCTCTTTGCGTAGGTGTAGATGAGGTTGATGTCGTCGCTGTATGACGTTGTCGTCTCGGCGTGGATGTAGCAGCTGTCCACCGTTACGTGGCGGCTCATGTTCTTGATGTGGAGCACGCCGGGGTAGTTGACGTCGGTCGTCGTCAGCTCAACGCCGCGCAGGGTGAGCCAGTCGGCGCCGGCGATGGTGAACACTCCGTATTCATGGAACATCTTGTCGTCCGAATATGACGGCTCGGAATAGCTGTCGTGATATATCTTCACGTCACCCCAGAAGCCCGTCTCGCTCTCAATCGTGATGGTGTTCAGTTCCGACGCGCCCGCAATATCGGGCACGTTGACCTGCTCGTTGTATATACCGCGGGCGATGCGGATGGTCACCGGACCGTCAATGCCGCGGGCGATGGCGTCGACCGCGCCCTGGATAGTACCGTAGTCAGCGCCGGCGCCGACGGTCAGCACACCGTGGAAACCGCTCTTCACCGTTGCCGAAGCTGTCGTCCCGGCGTCGGCGGGAACCTCGATGACGTTGCCTGTGGCCGTTGTCAGCGATGCCACGCGGGCCGTAAGGACAGCTCCGTCGGCCGCATCGGTAGCCACGTCGGCCGCCAACCAGAACTTATAGACGCCGTTGCGGCTGATCTCATAGTCGCCCGTGACGGTGCCGTTACCGGCCGCCGCCGCGCCATCCTCGCCTGTTGTCTCTTCCGTCAACGTCTCTGCGCCGTAGAGATTGGCGTCGGAGAAGGTGCTGATGGTGTCGGTTGCAAAGACGCGCACGTTCTTAATGCCGGCCTTGCGGGCTGCCTCGATGGCGATGGAGCTGATGTGCAGCGGGTCATAGTCGCCCTCAGCGGTCACGTCCAAGCGTATCATCGGAACGCAGGTCTGGCCGCGCAGCATCGTGGCGGGGGCCACGGCGGTGGCCTTCAGGCCGATGACGGTCATGGGCTTCTTGCGGTAAGAGCTTACCGTGATGGCGAAGTCAGGCTGCGAATAGGCGCTGTAGGAAGCGAAGCGGACGGTCATCCGGCCGTCGGCAGCGTCCGAAACGTGATATTCCGGTGCCGCGCTGGCGCCGCGGTAGGTCGCTATGAGATTTTCCGGAGCGACCTCCGAACCGTTATATATATATAATGTGTCCTTATTGCTGAGCGAAAGAGCGTTGAAGTCGAGCTTTATCACCTCGCCCTCGACGCCCGGAACGAACGTCACGACGCCCTCGAAGTCCTTTGAAGAGGAAGCGTTCTGACCGCCGTCGTCATAGAAGTCGATGTGTCCGCCGGCCGGAATGACAACCTCGCCGTTGGCTCCCGGCTTCATCAGATAGATGTTCTTGACCGTGCGTTCGCCCTCGGGGTCACCGTTTTCCATGGCCGTTGTCTGGCCGTCAACGGTCACGGCGAGCAGTGCGGCGTCGATGATGGCGTCGCTCTGAGCCGCTGCCGACGGGTCGACACAAAGGAAGAACCAGTTGTCGCCCTCCTCCAGTGTCACCGGAGAGGCGGCGGTAAGGGTCAGAGAAGATGCTTCGCCGCTGACCTCAGACACGGCCACGGGTGTGGCGGAGGCGTCGAAAGCCGTGGAAGAAGCCGTCGGTGCGGTGTTGGTGCGGCCGGTGTAGTAGAGCGCAGCGGCGGCGATGTTGGCCTGAAGGCCTTTCAGGTCGAAGCTCATGGCCTCCAACTGGCACTGGCTGAGGTCGCCGGTGGTGCGCACGTTGACCGCGAGAATGTCATGGCCGTCGGTTCCGGCTGGAATGACTTCCGTGGAAGACTGGCTGACGGCGATGCTCTCGACCTTCATAGGCTGCTGGCGATATTCGCTCACCGTGGCCTCGAAGCCTTTCGCCGTGTAGTAGGAAGCGCTCTCGTTCGGGCTGAACAGTATGGTTAGGGCGCCGTCGGCAGCCGTCGAACGTAGCACGTGGCCCGGTCCGACGGACTTCATGTCGGCCGACGTGAGCTCCCAGAGGAGTTCGCCGTCGGTGCCGCTGCCGCTGTAGATGCGGAACTTCGACTTCGAACCGTAGGACGTCGAGGCGTAGTAGAGGTCGAAACTGGAGAAGTCTATCTGGCAGACCATGTCCTCGTGGACGGGTCGGAAGACGTTGATGCGGTCGTCCGTGCCGGCCTCATAGTCCGAGGAATATTCGTTCTTCGCCTTTGTGCGGAAGGTGATGCTGCCGTTGACGTTCTTCGTCACCGTGCCCTGATCGGCATGCGAGAGCACGATGTTCTCCACCGTGCGGGCGCCCTCAGGGTTTCCGTTGTCCACGCTGACGGTCTCGCCGCCCAGCACGACTGATGTCAGAGCGGCGTCAATGGTCTGTCCGTTGACAGCCATGTCGCTGACGGTGTATGCTAACCAGAAGCGGTTGTCGCCCTCGGAGAGCTGTACTGGAGTGGTGGCAACGATTTCGAAAGCGTCGTCCGTCACGTCGGTCTCGCCCACCTTGACCGCGGTCGAGAGGCTTGTGTCATAGCCGGTATAATATAATGTGGCGTGGGTGACGTTTTCGTATGTCCCGGCCGTGGTCATGAGGAAGCGGTCGGCGGTCAGCACCGGCTCCGTTCCCTCGGTGATGATGTTCATCCGGAGGATGGGCTGGTCTGTGTCACCGGCACATACCGTGCCTTCTGTCACCTGCGTGACGTCAATGTTTCCGGCGGCCATCGGCAGCGGAGTGAAGAGACTCACGGTCGCTTCAAATCCGTCGGAGGTCGACGACGTGCCGTTGTTGGAGAGCTCGACGGTCAGCGCGCCGTCGGGCGAAGTGGAGTGGATGAGGGCCGTCGTGCCGCTCATGACGCGGCGTATGAGCCGGTTGGGACGGACCTCCGTGCCGTTGTAGACGTTGAGATACTGATAATATATCGAGCCTTCGAAGAGTTTGACCTTTGTGAAGTCAACCTGCACCTTCTTGCCGTCGGCGCCGGGCAGGAATGTCACCGTTCCGGAGAAACCGCCTGTCACCTGTCCGTCCGCTCCGCCGTCGTCATAGAAGGCCAGCGGAACGTCGCCGACGGTGATTGTCTGCGGTTCGGCGACCATCATGACAAGTGCCGGATTGGTCACCGTCACGGCCTCTGCAGCCGCAAACGGAGTGACGCCGTCGGGATGGGCGGCTGTCGTCACGGAGGTCACGGCCACCGCAACCTTGGCGCCCACGGCAGCCGACCCGAGGAGATCGCCGCCGATGGTCAGGACGTTGTGACCGCCGGAGAGTTGGCGATCGAGCACGAAGACATAGCCGTCGCCGTCAGCCTCGACCGTGGCGGGAACCTGACTGAGCCCCTTACAGCTGCTTCCCTCGCCCTCATAGAGGCGGAGCGACAGCGGGTCGACGACGCCCTCGTTGACCGGAAGGCGGAAAGCGATGCGGGTCAGCCGGTCGGCGTTCATCACTCCCGAGGCGTCGACATAGACTCCGGCCAGCGCAACCGACTGCTTGTCGGCAGGCATGGCGGCCACACCGGTGTATGCTGATCCGGCGCCGGTGACGGTCATGTTCTCCAGACGGACGCAGCGTACGCGCGCCGTCCAGCCCTCGCAGGTTTTGGCGTAAACCCAGTGCATGCCAACGGAGAGTATGCCGTCGGACGATGTCGACCAAAGGGTATGGTCGGTGTAGGTTCCGTCCATCGTCTCGATGACGTCGCCTTCGGGCAGCAGCGTCGTTGATTTGACGCCGTAGGCCGTCGTCGGCCACGAGAACGTGTTGTCGGCGTCAGGCTCTCCGCTGTAGACGGTCACCTCGCCGGGATAGTTTTTGCTCGTGGAAGACGTGTTGTCATTCCGGACGTCGAACGAATCGAACGTCACCTGAACCGACATTCCCTCGACGGCTGGCTTGAAGACCGTCATCGACAGCGTGTTGTTTGACGAACTCGAAGACATCCGGTCCGTTCCCTTCGGGTCGTAGAACGTCAGTTCTCCGTCGGCCGGAACAGTCACCGTCTGTTTTCCGAACTGTGGCTGCAGTATGGGCCCACCGATGTCCTGCGCCTGCGCCGTGACGGACACAGAAGCAAACATGGCCGCGACTGACAGCATCATGATTTTGATTTTCTGTTTCATATAATATGAATATTAAAAAAATTGAAGCCCCTCCTGACCTCCCCAAAGGGGAGGAACCCGTGGGTGAAGGGCCTTGTATAAAAGAACTTTTATTTGAATGACCGCATATAGAGGGGCATAGACGATTGGTGCCCGCAGCCCAGAAAATCCCTGCTTGCTCTTGAAGGCATGCAGAGAAATCTGAAGCCGCATGGCTCTCCCCCTTTTGGGGAGCCGGTGGGGGCTTGTATGTCACTCTTATTTCACTCCGGGCCCATCCCTCGGGGCCGCTATGGAGCTTCGGCAAGGCAGGTCTTCTGACTTTGTTGTCCGGTGCGGAGGCCTTCCCGGTCTTTCCGATGTTTGACCAGTGGCTTCTTCTCCGTCGCCTGAAAGACAACTTACAGCAGCGGGACTGTCCGGGATTTTCACCCGGTTCCCTTTTGATCACTTGTGCAGTGAACCATTGCCGCTGCAAAGGTAAGCAAAAAACTTTGATATACAACACATCCGTACGGTGATTTGTAATTTTAAATTGTATTTTTAAGCCCGCGAGAGCAACCATTTTCTGAAAAAATCTTTCCCCGCCTCCAAATATCGCAAGCATGCGAAGGACAAAAAACGGGGGATTTTGTGACGGTATTTTTACACATTTTCTAACTCACTCATTCATAGTTATATACAAACGGCCGCCATCCCGTTGTTCCGCGACAACACCGCTATTGTCCTGCCGCGAGGCCCTTACGGGGTCGCCGTAAGGCCCTTATTGCATTGCAACGAGGGCCCCGTTGCACGACGAGAGCGGCCCCGCCGCAACCTCGGGAGGGCCTTACGGCAAGAAAACGGTGGCTTTTCGGCCTGTTTTCAGACATTGAAAAACACGCGGAATCTCTGTTCTGGAAAAGCCGTAAGGGCCTACCGGCATCCGCCGGCCCGCTTTTTGCGTCAGAAAGATGACGGAAAAACGCTCTAAAATACGGGAAATGGCCTGAAAATGACGCCGAAACGAGCTAAAAGGGGAGGAATGGCGAGGAGGATTTTGTAAACATATAAGTCAATTAAGAGAATTGGTTCAAGTCATGTTTCGAAACAAAACATAGAAGGGAGGTTACAAAACAACGGAGCAGGGACGTGTCTTTGGTACGTTGACGCAATCGATTGATATTCAAAAAACATAGCAAAACAATGTCACTGCAAGTCGGATGATTTATATGATTTGCAACACCCGGCCAAACCAACGCAACGCTTATATTGACTCATTGAGACGCCACAGTGTGACGTCTCTACTTTTCTTTTGCACAAACTGATTGAAAGTTCATCTGCCGGAAGCCTGTGATTTATAAACATACGTTACATTCCACCGCTGGATTATTAAACTATCTTATCACCGACAGACTGTTACCTTAATTTAACGCCGCGGTAACATTTTTGTAACATCGTTCCAATATCTTTGCAACACGTAAATTACGCTGCATCACGACCGCGACGGAAGCGCTACGGAGTGGATATCGCAGGAGGATATGGTGATTTGATATACATTATAATAATAGGATAAACATTCAGTCAATGGAAACAGTTTACTTAGCAATTGTGGTCTTTCTGCTTGTTCTGGCAGTCTTCGGCCTCTTTGTCGGCGTGAGCAACGACGCCGTCAACTTCCTCAATTCTGCCATTGGAGCGCGTGCCGCCGGATTCAAAACCGTGCTCATCTTTGCCTCCGCCGGAGTTCTGATCGGTGCGATGATGAGTGCCGGAATGATGGACTTGGCGCGCCACGGCATCATGCGGCCGGACAACTATTCGTTTCACGAGGTGATGACGATCTTTCTGGCCGTGATGGTGACAAACGTGATTGTGCTCGACATGTTCAACACGCTCGGTCTCCCGACCTCCTCGACCGTCTCGCTCGTCTTCGGACTGCTCGGCGGAACCTTCGCAATGGCCGTCCTTAAGATGAGCGGTGACCCGTCGCTGTCGCTCGACATGCTCCTCAACAGTGACAAAGCCCTCAGTGTCATCATCGCCATCTTCGTCAGCGTGGCCATCGCCTTCGTCTGCGGAGTCGTCGTCCAATGGGTAGCGCGCATCGTCTTCACCTTCGGATATAAGCGCCATCTGCGCTATACGATAGCCATATTCGGCGGAATGGCCTTCACGCTGCTGGCCTACTTCATCTTCATAAAAGGTCTGTCCGGCTCGCCATTCATATCAGACGACCAGCGTCTGTGGATAACCGACCACACGCCGGAACTGCTTTTCGCCTGCTTTGTCGGTTCAGCCATTGTCGCCGAGGTGCTCCATCTGCTGTGCATCGACGTCTTCCGAGTCGTCGTCCTCATGGGTACGTTCGCACTGGCTATGGCCTTTGCCGGCAACGACCTTGTCAACTTCATCGGCGTACCAATGGCCGGCCTCGACTCCTACACGACATACGCGGCCTCAGGTGTGCCGGCCGACGACTTCATGATGCACTCGCTGATGACCAGTGCCAACACGCCGCTGCCCTATCTCATGGCTGCCGGCATAGTGATGATTGTCGCAATGGCCACCTCCAGCAAGGCGCAGAATGTCATTAAGACCAGTGTCGACCTGTCACGTCAGGACGAGGGCGACGAGATGTTCGGCTCGTCACGCGCTGCCCGCAGCATCGTCCGCTCCGTGCAGAGTGTGGTCACGACCGTCGGGGCAGCCGTTCCTCCACGGGCCGCAGCTTGGATAGACTCGCGTTTCAGCAAGAGTGACGTCGTCCTGCCGCGCGGAGCGGCCTTCGACATGGTGCGTGCGGCCATCAACCTCGTGCTTGCCGCAGCCCTCATCGTCATAGGAACAAACCTCCGGTTGCCGCTCTCCACGACCTACGTGACCTTTATGGTCGCAATGGGTTCAAGCCTCGCCGACCGTGCCTGGGGCCGCGAGAGTGCCGTGTTCCGCGTGACAGGTGTGCTCTCCGTCATCGGCGGCTGGTTCATAACGGCCGGAGCGGCCTTCGCCGCATGCGGCATCGTCTGCGCCGTCATGCACTTCGGCGGTATCGTCGCAATGGTCTTCTTCATCGGTCTGGTCGTCTTCATGCTCGTGCGCAGCAACCGCAGCTACAAGGATAAGGCCGCTGAGGAGAAGGAGGCGAGCCAGTTTGAACTGATGATGCAGTCGGCCGACCCGCGCATGGTGTGGGACATGCTGCAGAAGCATGTGTCCCGCACGCAGTCGTTCGTATGCCGCTTTGCCATGACACAGTTTGACAACGTCCTCGACGGACTCGTCAACGAACGCCTGAACCTGCTTTCCCACACCCGGAAAGAGCTCGACGCCGAACAGGAGATGCTCTCGAAATACCGCCGTAAGGAAATGCTTGCCCTGCGCCGCGTGCCGGACGAAGTGACTCTGGAGCGCAACACGTGGTATCACATGGGAGCCGACAGCGACCGCCAGTTCATCTACTGTCTGAGAAGAATGCTCGACCCGATCCGAGAGCACGTCGACAACAACTTCAGCCCGCTACCCGAGGAGTGTCAGGAAGAGCTGACCCTGCTGCGCCGCCGCGTCTCCGAACTGATGTCACGCTCCGAGTCCATGCTCTCCACCGGGCGCTTCGACGACTACAAAGACATTCTCGCCGACGCGGGACGGCTCAAGGACGAACTGAGCGCCATGCGCAAACGCCACTACAACCGCATGCAAAATGACAACGGAACGGGCGGTCTCAAGGTCGCTCTGCTGTATCTGAACATTCTTCAGGAGGCCCGTGAGTTTGTCAGCATCATGCGCCACCAGTTGCGCGCCGGCGCCCGGTTCTACGGGAAAGACCTGTCCGCATCTCCGAGCGGGGAGATACCTGCGAAGTAAGGGGACGGCGGTTACGGTCAGGACGGCTTATGAATGGATAATGAGCGGCAACGTCCGTTCATGAAATAAAACGCAAAGCACGCAAAGACGCAAAGGATTTATTCTTTCCTTTGCGACTTTGCGCGCTTTGCGTTTGAAACATATATCACTCGACGACGATTCTCCTGACGCTGCTTCCGTAGCCCAACCAATAGCCCAGCCCGCCGGTGATGTTCGAACGGATGTTGTCCGTCACGGGGAAAAACGGATTGCGCGACAGCGACGTCATGTCCTCGAAATCACGCCAAAACTCATATCCCGTCCTGTCCATGCGGCACACCTTGACAACGACCTCGTCGCCCGTGGTGAAATAAGGGATATAGTCTTTCTCCAGATTGATGCGCCCCTGATTGACGGCCATCTTCCCGTCTGAGGGCAGCATGGTCGTCGTCATGAGCCCGAGATAGGACGACATGTAGCCGTAAGGATGGCCCATGACGTGGACAAACACCTTATAGTAGGACGTCTCCTGCCCCCGGTCCGTGATGTAGCAGTAGAGCTGGCGCAGCGTGTCGGCCTGAGCGACCCGCTCACAGACAAGCGAGTCTATCCCGACCGGCTCCGGAACGGTCGCCGAAGCCTCGGCGTGGCTTCCGTCGGAAGTGTCGACGGTAAGCCGGTAGGTGCGTCCCGGTTCGCCGCGCATGTCCGTCGTGGTGTATATGTAAGGTGGGAAATATTCACGGTCATACCTCCCTATCATCGTCACCTCGCGCTCGCCGTCGCTCAGCCGTACCCTCGCCCAGCGCTCTATGTAGCGCTCCAGACTGTCAAGAGGCTGATATTCTTCGCTGAGGACGATGCTGTGTGTTATCATGACGACGGGAAAACGTCCGTTCTCAATCCACCCTTCGACGACAACGGCACTCCCGGGCAGCGGCTCCTCGTCCTCGCCGCACGAGATACAGAGCAAGGAAAGCACGGGCGGAATCATCATTATAAACTTGCGTATATATCCTTTCATTCAGAAACTGTAATAGTAGTTGACCGACGGCATGATATTGAGGATGAAGCTGAAGGACTTGTTGGCAAACTTGTCATCACGTATCTTCAGCCTTCGGAACAGTTCGTTGTGGTGCATGGTGGCGTTATAGACAGACACGTTGATGCCGCTCCGCCGATGGCCGCGCACGCGGAAGTCATAGCTGGCGGAAAGGTCGAGGCGCGCATACGTGCCGATGCGCCGTCCGTTGTGCTCCCCGAACTCCGTTATGATGTTGTTGTTGATGAGATAGAAGCGTTCCGGCGCCGTGTATGGTGTGCCGGATGCGGCCACCATCGTGGCCCCAAAGCTCCACCGCCGCGACAGGCGGAAGGTCGTCACGACGTTCAGCTCGTGGATGCGCTCATGCGACGCGGGATACTTTCCCGTGTATTTCGTGCCCGGAAAGCGCCGCCACGCCCTGCCGACGGAATAGCTCAGCCAGCCCGTGAGGCGGCCCTTGCGCTTCTCCAACATGAGGCTCACACCGTAGTTCGTGCCCCGTCCATGGAGAAGGACACTCCGTAGGTCGTATTCGGAGAAGAGAAAGTCAAAGACATTGCCGTCATACTCCAGCTGATGGCGCAGCCACTTGTGGTATACCTCGGCCGAAAGGCGCCACATCCGGCCGCGGGAAAAGGTCTCGAAGAGCAGTGATAGATTGTAGGAATACTGCGGGCGGCGGCCCTCACCGGCCGGAATCCAGAACTCGGTGGGCAGTCCTATTTCGGAGAAACCGGTCTTGAAGAGATTCTGATGCCTGACGGCGGCGGCAAAGGTGAGCGACGACGAGCGCAGCACGCGGAGCGTGGCGGAGACGGAGGGGTCGGCGCTGAAAAACGTGCGGGCACCGGACGAAGGGCCGTCACCGCCGCACGAGAACATGCCGAGGCGCACACCCGGCGTCACCTCCAGCCTATGGCCGACGGCCAGCGTGTGTGTGACCGACGCCGAAAGCTCTACGGGATGGAGCCGACGCTGCTCCCCGGCGTTCCTCATGACGAGCCCGTCGGTCTGAGGGGCTTGCGGAAGGATGGCGTGGACAGCGGCGTCGGCCCCGACGACGGTCCGTCCGAGGGTCAGCCGCGCCCGATAGCCGGTCGTGCTGATGTCCGACGGGAGGCTGACGGCGATGTTCGTCTGCGTCAGCCGGAAGCGG
>USFX01000041.1 GCA_900553965.1 uncultured Prevotella sp. | reverse complement strand
TTCAAAGTATAAACTAATTGTTGCAACATACTTATTTGATTGTCTTATAGAAGTCGTCAGGCTTTATCATAGCCCTCATTTGATTGTATATGTAATCTTTCCGGCGGTCGGTTGGCCTGTCGTGGTGAGCACGACGCGATACATCTGCGCTCCCCACATGTTGCGGATGACGCTGTCTGTCTTGTCGCTGATGTCCTCGACGGATGCCGACAAGCGGCTTGCATCAAACATGATGGCGTGATTTCCGATTGTGATGCGGCCGCCGTTCGCTTCCGGGCGGATGGTGGTGAGCAGCATCAGACGTGTCGGTTCGCGCCATTCCCTCAGCCGGTAGTCCTCCGTCACCTCCACGCCGTCGGCCTTTACGCTCACCGTGCGCTTCCATTCGGCCACGGCAGCCTCCTCAGGATAGGCCCCGGCGATGTCCAATGTCAATGTCCCGGCCTTGCGGCTGACGACCTTTGCGGCATATTGACGGCCGTCTTTCTGCATCACGCCGTTGATGAGCGGCAGATTGTGGTAGGCCGACTGCATCGTCCATATCGAGTAACGGTCTTTTCCGAACGTCGCCGACGTATATTCCCCGACACCCGCGTCAATGATGAGAGGACTGTTGCCGGCATAGACGATGAAGTTGCCGACGTCGTTGTGGTTGTGGCTCTCGCCGTTCGTTCCGCCTTTCATGGCTACGAAAAGACTGCCGCGGCGTGCCGTCATAACCTGAAGGTCGGGCAGCCACGTGTCCTTTGTCTGCGGCTCGCGCGGCGTGACGGCCATGGCCGCCTTGATGTCACGGAGCATGAAGAGCTCGCGGCCGAGTGCGGGGAAGTTTCCGCTGCGGTCGTAGAGCGGCGCGGGGTCGGTGAAGAGATTGTTCTCGCGGGCTATGTGGGCGGCAAATCCGAGCATGACGGGGTCCTGTGTGTCCAGCGCGATGGGCAGGATGATGTCCGGTTGCGCCTGCATGCGGTTGTCGTGGGCGTCGGCGAAATTGACGCAATAGCCCCCGCTGATATACATCTTATATATATAGGCAATCATCTCGCGTACCTTCGGTGTCATCATGTCTGTCCTGTCGTCCGTCGCCAGACGCAGCAGACGGATGCACTCATAGAGCGAAGCCGCCGCGCGGTCCCAGTAGCCGGTGCCCTCGTCACATCCTCCGTCGGCAGGATAGGCATCGGTGAACGCCCCCATAGCCTTGACAATCTGGCCTATGGCCTCCGTCCTGCGGGTGCTGTCCCGCTCACAGATGAGCACGCAGGTGAGCCAGTTGGAACATATCCACGGGTTCCAGTTCATGCCAGCCTTCTTCCACCAGTAGTTCTTGGCGACGGCGGGACGGAGCATCCGGCGTGTGATTTCGTCGTCGATGTGGCGGCAGAAGCCCGGTGCGAACGCTTCGAGCTGCGCCTCCAGCATATATCTTGTCCACGCCATCAGCCCTGCCGTCTCTGCGTTGAAGAGGTCGACGGTCTGATCAGAGGTGACGGGAAAACGCTTGCTGTAGTGTGCCGGTATGCCCCACCACGTCTCTTCGCAGAAGCTGCCCAGCCCGTTGACGATGTCGTCAGTGAACCGTCCCTTGCCTTCGACAATCTCCGCCATGACGAGGGCGGCCAGCTTGCGGCGCTTCGCGAAGCTGGCGGCTTCGTAGCGGGTGCGGTTTCCGTTGGTCTTGAACTCGGCGAACGAGGTCAGCGGGAGCGTCGTCCACGGCCGTCCGAGATACTGTTCGCCGTAGCCGATATAGCTCTGGCGCATCGCCTCCGGCACGGAGTCACGCCAAAACGCATCGTCCGCTTTCGGCAGAGGGGCGAAACGGCCCAGCTCTACCATCGCTTTTGGCAAATCAGACGCCGTCTGCGCCATCCCCGCCGTATGGCAGAGGATGAGGCAGACGGCGCCGATGATGATGTCCTTGATGTTCATATATAGTTCAGAAGATGTTTTGCGGTAGTCTTATTATGCCGTCCGTCACCATTTGTCCTTCGTCTTTATGTCGTCACCCCAGCGGTGGTCCTTCGGGAACGGCTGTCCGCCCCACGCCTTGACCTGCGTCCACGGCTGCGGCGCGTCGGTCCAGAAGGGATTGTCGGCGGGCAGTCCGAGAGGCATGAAGGCCAGCGAAGTCATATAGAGTGAGCCGTTGTTGGTGTACCAGTCGGCCGTGTGGGGCTGGCTACCGCAGAATCCGATGGTCAGAAAGCCGCCCTCGTTGAAGTTGTTCTGCGTGTCGAACATGCGGTGGAGAACCTTTGTCAGAGCCGCTCGCACCTGTCCGTTGGTCAGGTCCTGCGGCAGTTTTTCGTACCATGCCATCAGCGCCAGCGGCTGCATGGCGGCCATGCGGTAGGGCGTGCTGCGGCCTATGACAGGGAATGTGCCTTCGGGCGAGATGAAACGTTCGAGGATGATGGCATACTTCTGCGCGCGTTTGAGCGCACGGTCATAATATTTCCGGTAGTCCAGCCGCGTGTTGGCCTTGGCGTCAACCATCGCCCGGAGCGTCTCGAGATACATCGCGTGGAAGACATAGCTGGAATAATAGTCGAAGGCGAACTCCGGGCCGTCGGCATACCAGCCGTCCCCGACATACCATTCCTCCACCTTTCGGCATGCCGTGTTGACGCGGAACTGGTCATATCCGGCGCCCGCCTTGGCCATGAAGCTCTCGATGATGGATGAGAAGAGGAACCAGTTGGTGTACGGCGGGTCAATCTTCCGCAGCCGGGTGAACTCCTTTATATATCTTTCCTTGGTCTCCTTGTCGAGCGGAGTCCACAGTTGGTCGTATGCGCGGAGGAAGCTCTCGGCGATGTAGGCGGCGTCGACGAGATTCTGTCCGGAGCGTCCCCAGCAGAGATAGTCGGGTGACGACGGGTCGACGGCATTCCTGTATGCCGCCAACGCCCATTCGCGCAGCTGGCGGCGCTGCTTTCCCTCTGCCGTTTCGTCGTCCGGGAGGGCAATCCACGGGGCTATTCCGGCCATGAGACGGCCGAACGTCTCCATGTAGACGACGCTGCGGTCGCGCTTGTCGAAGGACGGGCTGAACTCCGTCTGCATGTTCTTCTGCAGCTCACCGCGGGCCATGTTTTCCAGCACGGGCTGCGCCATCCTGTAAGCCAGGGCGCACCAATATTCGCGGTCGCTCTGCTGCTGCGCCTTCTTTTTCGCTCCGATGCCGGCCGTTACGGCCAGCATGGCGATGATGATAAGTATCTTTCTCATGTCTATAAACTTGATATGTTTCTTTTGTTGCTATCGTGTTATGAAGTAAAACAGGCTATATTACTTTTCAATACAGGCTATATTACAGAGTGAAATGACTCATATTGGAAAGTAAAATGACTCATATTGGTCGGTAAAATGAGTCATATTACCCGGTAAAATGACTCATTTTACTTTCCCGTCATGGCCGTTCTGCTTCACCGCGGCCTCCGTTCTATTCTCCCAGACCGTCAAAATCGCGGGCCATCCAGACGTCCATGCGTCCGGCACCGCGGTGGTTCCATGCGTAATAGGGGATGAGCGTGAGCCGTACGTCCTTGGTCCGGAGCGTGCCGCCGGCGTCGATGGAAGCCTCCTGAGCGTTGTCCACCGTTATGGCTGTCACGCTGAATGGCCGGCCGTCGCCCTCCGTGTTCCTGATTTTGTAGTCTTCGGCGACAGTAAACTTCGGCTGGCGGCTGAGCAGGACGTGGTGGCAGTTGAAGCCATTGTTGTCCGCCTGTTCGGCGCAGTAGACCAGCGGGCCGCGCTCGACGGCTATCTTGCCGTGGTCGTCGGCCACTTTCTTGTTGGCCTTTACGACGCGCGGGAGCATGTCGAAGTGGATGCGGACGACGTCGCCGCGCTTCCATCGGCGGCTGATGGACATGTAGCCGTCAGCCGTCAGTGCGTCGCGGACCTCCGTGCCGTTGACGGTGACACTGTATCCGGGCGCCGCTCCGTCGTCATAGCTGTACAGGTCACCGGGCACGACCTGACTGCGTACCCATCCGGGGATGCGGACCTTCATCGTGAACTCCTTGCCGCGGTTGCGGTCGATGCGTATCGTGATGTCGCCGTTCCACGGATATGCCGTCTCCTGCGTGAGCGTCACGTCGCGGCCGCCGACCGCCATCGTGGCCGTGTTGGCGGCGAAGAGATTGACATAGAGGCTGTTGTCGCGTACGGCATAGACGTAGCCGGGCAGTGATGGTATGAAACGGCTCAGATTGCTCGGGCAACAGGCACAGCCGAACCACGGCTGTCGTGTGGTGTTGTTGTCGGCGTTGAAGGCGTAACGGCCGTCGGACGCCAGCGGATTGGGGTAGAAGAAGCGGCCGCCGTCGACGGACATGCCGCTGATGACACCGTTATATAATGTGCGTTCGAGGCAGTCGATATATCGGCTCTCGCCCTTCAGGAGGAACATGCGCTGGAAAAGATAGACCATCGAGATGGCCGCGCAGGTCTCGTTGTAGGCCGTCAGGTTCGGCAGCTCATAGTTGGCGCCGAACGACTCGCCCGAGTGGCGTGCGCCGACGCCACCCGTGAGATAATACTTCTTGTTGATGATATTCTCGCAGATGGCGTCGATGGCCTTGATATAGGAGCTGTCGCCAGTGAGTGCGGCCACGTCGGCCATGCCCGCATACATATATCCTGCCCGCACGGCGTGGCCCACGGCTTCGGTCTGCTCCGTCACCGGCTTGTGGCTCTGGCTGTATGCGTTCTTGCGTTTCGTCTTGCCGCGCATGTCGAGGAAATATTTCGCCTCGTCCAGATAGCGCTTGTCGCCCGTGAGGACATACATCCGGGCCAGCGCCATCTCGGCTATCTGATGGCCGGGGACGACGTGAGCCTGTCCTTCGGCCGGGCCGACCTCGCGGATGACGCAGTCGGCATAACGCTTGACGATGTCGAGAAATTTGCGGCTGCCCGTGGCCTGATAGTGTGCGCAGGCCGCGTCGGCCATGTGTCCGAGGTTGTAGAGCTCGTGGCTGAGGTCCTCCTCCTTGACCCATCTGCGGTTGCCGGCCCAAGGATGGGGCTTGGCGGGATTGATGGTGCGGGCGGTGTAGAGGTAGCCGTCCTTCTCCTGTGCGGCGCTGACGATGTCGAGCACGCTGTCGATATAGGCCTCCAGCCGCTTGTCGGGATAGGTCTGGAGCAGATAGCTCGCGCCCTCTATGGTCTTGTAGACGTCGGTGTCGTCGAACGAGAAGCCCATGAACTTGCCGACGTCGTAGGTGTCGCTCGGATTGGCGGCCTTGACGAAGTTGGCATAACGTCCCTCGCTCTCGCATTTGCTGAAGGCCAGAGGAACGGTTGTCTCTCGTGCGGCCTTGATGCGGTCGCCCCAGAACGTTGCGGGGGTAATCTTGACGGAGGTGAATGCCACGGGCTTGTAGGGGTAGCCGAAGTCATGGCTTTTGGCTCCGGCGTGGCCGAAGGCCAGCGTTGCCGCAAAAAGGATGATTGTTCGTTTCATTTGTTTTATAGTTGTTAGGTAAGTCTTCATTATTACTTTATAATAAGTTTTTTGAACACAGAGCCACGGAGAGACAGAGTAATATTGTCCTCTGTGTCTCCGTGGCTCTGTGTTCAAAGTATAAGCTAATTGTTGCAACATGCTTAGGTAATTACTTAGAAAATGTCGTGGTCGTTTTAATTCTACAAATGTACGATAAAAATACGAGATAACGTATAGTCTGAATGAATAAAATGCTATTCCAAGAGTGGAATGGCGGTACCGTTATAGCTCCGTGCGGGGCGGACGGAGACGTTTTTGCTGCTTTTTGATGACGATTAAGAAAAAATATGATTGCGGAAGCGGCGGTTAGCGCAAAGTTTTGTATATTTGCTGCATATTCATTTAACTGCATTATGGAAAGATATTAATTTGATTGTCGTATGGAAAGTTTTGCAGAAAGACTGAGGCGTTTTTGCAGTCCGGCCGCACATCCGGACTGGTGGCTGTCGTGGGCGGGCATTTTCATCGGATGTGTCATCATGGCTGCCGGATTTGTTTTCTTCATCAATCCATATAATATCGTGCCGGGCGGAGTCTATGGTGCGAGCATCGTGCTGCACAATCTGTTCCCCTCCATTCAGGTGGGAACGTTCGGCTATATGTTCGACATACCGCTGCTCATTCTCTCGGCATGGCTGCTCGGGGCGAAGCTCGGGTCGCGCACGCTCGTCGCGGCAATGACCACGCCGCTCATCATGAATGTCATGTCGGCGCTCATCTACCCCACGAGCGAGGCCCTCCACCGGCTCGACCCGGCCCAGCTGCTGGGCGGATGTATGGACATGACGGACCACCTGATGCTCACGAGCATCGTCGGCGCGACACTGATAGGCATCGGTCAGGGCATCGTGGTGCGCAATCAGGCGACAACCGGCGGCAGCGACATCGTGGCGATGATACTCCAGAAGTTCGCCCACATCCGTTTCTCGACAGGTATAATGATGGTCGATGCGTGCGTCGTGTGTTTCGGACTGGTGGTCATCGGCTTTGGTGTGGGCAGTTCGGACGACGCGTCGAGCCCCTCATGGCTGCTCTCGTTCTATTCGCTCATATCCATCTTCGTCTCGGCCCGCGTGCTGGCATACGTCATCAACGGTGCGAAGGACGACAAGCTGCTCTTCGTCATCAGTGAGAAAAAGATGGTGGAACTCCACCGTTTCATCCTGAAGGACCTCGACCGCACGGCCACGTGCATCAAGAGCAGCGGACTCTATACCGGTGCGGAGAAGGAGATGCTCTTTCTCGTCGTGAGCCATAAGGAGGTCACGGCCGTCAAGAACAAGATCAAGGAGGCCGACCCGCGTGCTTTTGTCGTAGTCACCGATGCCTACGACACGTTCGGAGAAGGCTGGAAACAGCTGCCCTCGGCCGACGAGGTGCATCCGGAATAGGGTGCGGTAGAAACGTGGAAGACGGTTTCCTGATAGGATAAGGCATAACGCAAAGACGCGAAAACGCAGAGACTTCATATCTGTTCTCTGCGTTTTCGCGTCTTTGCGTTATGATATTATGTTGTTCTTGTTCTTTATTTAGAACAGTGTCAGCGTGTAGAGATAGACCACTGCGGCCGGAATGGCGAGTAGCGAGGAGTCGAAACGGTCGAGCATGCCGCCGTGGCCTGGCAGAATCGTGCCGCTGTCCTTGATGCCGAGGGTGCGCTTGAAGAGGCTTTCGACGAGATCGCCCCATGTTCCGAAGATGACGACAACGAGTCCGAGGCCCATCCATTCATATATGTTCAGCGACAGGTCGTTGACACCGTAGGTCTCGGTGAGATGCCATATCAGTGCGGCGGCACCCATGACGACCACTGCCCCGCCGATGGAGCCTTCCCAACTTTTGCCCGGGCTGACGCGCGGAAAGAGCTTGTGACGTCCCAGCAGCGAGCCGCAGCAATAGGCTCCGGTGTCGTTCAGCCACAGGAAGACGAATACGCTGAGCGGCATCAGATAGGTGTAGACGACGCCTTCGGGTGTCGCGCGGAACGCAAGGACGTTGAGCAGCGAGAACGGCAGGGCTATGTAGAGCTGCGCCATCATCGTGTATGCCCAGTTGTTGATGGGGTCGGGATTCTTCGCATACAGCTCCGCGATGAGCAGATAGATGATGGTCACGAGGTAGGGGATGAACACTGTCGGCGGTGTGAGGCTGCTGCAGAAGCCGGTCATGGCGAAGAAGAGATAGACACCGGCCACGGTCGAGATGAAGCGGTTGGTGTCCACGCCGTCGCGCATATTTACCAGACCGGTAAACTCCCATACGGTCAGACCCGTGATGAGGGCGAAGAGCAGCGTCATGGCTGCATGGTTGATGAAACAGACCACGATGGCTGCTACGAAAAGGACACCGGTGATGGCGCGCACTATGAAGTTTTTCATACGCTGATACTTTTTATTTGTTGTATGACAACATTCTGTCTATTGTATTATTCTGCACTCTCCGGAATACTATCTGGTACTCTTCAGAGTGTTATTTTGCACTCTCCGGAGTGTTGTCTGCGTTTGCCGGCTCTCCTTTCGTGTCGCTACCGGTCTCGGCGGCCTCACCGTTCTGCTCGGCCGCCTGTCGTGCCAGCTCTTCGGCGCGGCGCTCCGCCATCGCTTCGGCCTCGGCACGCTGCTGCGCTTCGAGCAGTTCTTCGGCACGACTCGTCCACGGGCGCTTTCCGAAGATGGCCTCCACGTCTTCGGCGAAGATGACTTCGCGGCTCACCAGCAACTCGGCCAGCTTGGCGTGGCCCTCGCTGTGTTCGCTCAGGATGCGCTTGGCGCGGTCATACTGCTCGTTGATCATCTTGAGGACCTCGTCGTCCATGATCTTTGCCGTGGTCTCGGAGTAGGGGCGTTGGAAGTTGTATTCGTTGTTGTTATAGTAGCAGATGTTCGGCAGCTTGTCGCTCATGCCGGCAAATGCAATCATGCCATAGGCGCTTTTCGTCACGCGTTCAAGGTCGTTCATGGCTCCGGTGGAAATCCTTCCGGTGAAGAGCTCCTCGGCAGCACGTCCTCCGAGCGTCGCGCACATCTCGTCGAGCATCTCCTCCTTGGTCGTGATGGCGCGCTCCTCGGGCAGATACCACGCTGCACCGAGAGCCCGTCCGCGCGGCACGATGCTCACCTTGACGAGCGGGTTGGCGTGTTCCGTGAACCACGAGATGGTGGCGTGGCCGGCCTCATGTATCGCGATGGCGCGCTTCTCGCTGTCGGTCATTATCTTTGTCTTCTTCTCCAGACCGCCGATGATGCGGTCGACGGCGTTGAGGAAGTCCTGTTTTCCGACGGTCTTGCTGTCGTGGCGGGCAGCGATGAGGGCCGCCTCGTTGCAGACATTGGCTATATCGGCACCCGAGAAGCCCGGCGTCTGGCGTGCGAGATAGTCGATGTCAAGCGTATCGTCGGTCTTGATGGGCTTCAGATGAACCTTGAATATAGCCTTTCGCTCGTTGAGGTCGGGCAGGTCGACGTGTATTTGGCGGTCGAAACGGCCCGCACGCATTAGTGCCGAGTCGAGCATGTCGGCACGGTTTGTGGCGGCGAGGATGATAACACCGCTGTTGGTTCCGAATCCGTCCATCTCCGTGAGCAGCGCGTTGAGCGTGTTCTCACGCTCGTCGTTGCCTCCCATGGCCGGGTTCTTGCTGCGGGCGCGTCCGACGGCGTCAATCTCGTCGATGAAGATGATGCACGGCGATTTCTCCTTGGCCTGACGGAACAGGTCGCGGACACGGCTCGCGCCGACACCCACGAACATCTCCACAAAGTCGCTTCCGCTCATCGAGAAGAACGGAACGCCCGCCTCGCCGGCCACAGCCTTGGCCAGCAGCGTCTTTCCCGTGCCCGGAGGGCCGACGAGAAGTGCTCCCTTGGGTATCTTTCCGCCCAGCTCGGTGTATTTCTGCGGGTTCTTCAGGAAGTCGACAATCTCCTGCACCTCCTGCTTGGCACCGGCCTGTCCGGCGACGTCCTTGAACGTCACCTTTATCTCTCCGCCGTTCTCATACATCTTGGCCTTGCTCTTGCCGACGTTGAAGACGCCTGCTCCTCCGCCTGCTCCTCCTCCCATGCGCCGCATGATGAATATCCAGACGGCGATGATGACGACGAGCGGCAGGAGATTGTATATCATCATGTTGATGAAGTTGTTCTCCTTCTTGTTGTCATAGCTGTAGTCACCCGTGAACTTCTTCTGCTGACGGGCGTTGTTGACGAACTGTTCCACCTGATCGACAGAACCGAACTGCACCGAGACGGAAGGCTCCTTGCCGGTCTGCTGGACGCTCTGCTTGAACACTTCGCGTATGTGTTCGGGCTTGACATACATCTGGAGCGTGTTCTGTTCCTTGTTGACCACAATCTTCGAGGCATAGCCTTTGTTGACCATGGTCTGGAACTGCTGGTATGAGGCTTCCGTCCTTATGCTGGAGTTCTCCGTTCCTCCCTGTGTGAAATAGATTCCCAGCAGGACTATTCCGGCGATGATATATATCCAGTTCATGTTGAACTTGGGCATATTCATCTTGGGGTTGTTCTGATTGTTGTTGTCCATACTCATTTTGTTAAGTGACTGATGATGTCCTCCGGCCGCGGGGCCGTCGGGAGCTGATGGATTAGTCGAGGTCGGGGATGTGGGTGATGGCGGCGTCTTCCCAAAGATGTTCGAGGTCGTAGTACTCGCGGACATCGGGCAGGAAGATGTGGACCATGACGTCGCCGTAGTCCATCGCAACCCACTGGGCGTTTGTCAGTCCGACCGTCTTGACGGGTTTTTCGCCCGCGTTGATGCGTACATATTCGCTGACGGAATCGGCGACAGCTTCGACCTGTGCCGGCGATGAGCCCTGACAGATCACAAAATAACGGCAGATTGCTCCTTCTATGTTATTCAAGTCTGCTATTACGATGTTGCTGCCTTTTTTCTCCTGTATGCCATTTATGATGGCTTGAACCAAATTGTCTGTTTGTTCCATTTATATATATAATGTGTGTTATAATTGCCCGCAAAGGTAATGTAATTCAGAGTAACGGCAAAATAAATTGGGATTTATTAGCAATTTCCGGTCTGATCCAGGATTTGCAATCGGGGTTTCTGACTGACCCATTTTCTGACTGACCTGCAATTTCCGGTCCGTCATGGCTATAACTGAAAACGGCGAACGGAGCTTTTGCTCTATTCGCCGTCTCATTGTTGGGATACTCGGACTCGAACCAAGAATGACAGGACCAGAATCTGTAGTGTTACCATTACACCATATCCCAATTTTTCTGTTGCTTTCGGTTTGTTTCCCGATTGCGAGTGCAAAGGTACTACATTTTTTGAAACCAACAAAGCTTTTGCCGACTTTTTTTAATTTTGGCCCGTTTTTTGTTCGTTTTGGGCGGTGGAGAGGGGAAAGGTATATCGTAGGGGGCACATTTTGGCGTCTCTCACGTTGTGGTAGATATGTAGTCGCGGGTGTTCGTAAGATAGTTTCTATTATGATGTGTTTTCCAAAGAACTGTTGATAACGACCAAAAATAACAGCCCACGATGCATTTTGACATCGTGGGCTGTGTTGATAGCAATACAGCTATCGTTATTGAGACTCACAATTCCTTTTCATTCTGTGCGCCTGCAAACAGTTCTTATTCCTTGTTCTCGGCGTCGATGGCCTTGATTTTCTCGCGCACGAGGTTCATTTCGTCCTTCAGCTTCTGGACCTTGCGGTTCATCTCGTCGATGAGGCTGTTGCCCTTCTTGCTCGAAGCGTTGAGGAAGCCGAGGTTGTTCTCGTATGTCTGCACCTCGCTGCGGATGGTCTCATACTGGCGCATCAGACGGGCGCGCTCGTTGTCAAGTGCGTTCTCGCCCTGTTCGGCGACGTTCTTCAGCTTGTTCTTGAAGTTGGACAGACGGCGGCGGGCAACGCTGATGTTCAGCTCCTTGTATATCTTGTCCAGCACGTTGTGGTATTCCTCATAGAGCTTGTCCTTCTCCTTGTAGGGCACATGACCGATGGCGTTGTACTCCTCGACGAGCTTCTGGACTGCCTCCTGCGTCGCGTCGGCGGCATTTTCGAGGAGAGACTTCAGCTTGGCGACCACCTCGCGCTTCAGTTCGAGGTTGGCGCGCTCCTCGCTGTGCTGTCCGGCGTTGGCCGAGTTGCGTGCCTCGAAGAAGTGGTTGCACGCTCCGAGGAATTCCTCCCAAAGCTGGTCGCCCAGCTTCTTGGGCACCGTTCCGATGGTCTTCCATTCCTTCTGCAGGGCCATCATCTTGTCGGCCGTCGACTTCCAGTCCGTGCTGTCCTGCAGGGCCTTGGCCTTCTCGACCAGTGCGCGCTTGCGGTCGGCGTTGGTCTTGAACGTCTCCTTGAGCGTCTTGAAGTATTCGGCCTTGCGTCCGAAGAAGTCGTCGCAGGTGGCGCGGAAGCGCTCGAATATCTTGACGTTCATCTTCTGGGGAGCAAATCCGATGGTCTTCCATTCGGCCTGCACCTCGATGATTTCCTTGGTGTGGCGCTCCCAGTCGTTCGAGCCCTTGTTCTCCTCGGCGGCGATGGCCTCGACTTTCTCGCAGAGGGCCGTCTTGCGGGCCAGATTCTCCTCCTCCTTGGCGCGCAGGTCCTCGAAATGCTGCTGGTGGCGCTTGTTGATGACGGTCGATGCGGCCTTGAAGCGGGCCCATATCTCCTCTCTGAGCTCCTTGCTCACAGGTCCTGTCTCGCGGTATTCCTGATGGAGTTTCTGCAACTGGTGGAAAGCGCTGATGAGGTCTTCCTCCTCAGCCAGTTTCTCGGCAGCCTCGCAGAGGCGCGTCTTGGCTTCGAGGTTCTTCTTGAAGTCATATTCGCGGGCCTCGCTGTTCAGCTTGAGCAGGTCGTAGAACTGCTCGACGTAGAGCTGATAGCTGCGCCATACCTCGTTGGAGCGTGCGGGCGGGATGTTCCTTATCTCTTTCCACTCCTGCTGCAGAGCCTTGAATTCCTGATATGATCTGTTGGCCTCTTCGGGTGAAGTGACCATAGCCTTTATTTTCTCGATGATGTCCAGCTTGCGCTTAAGGTTCTCCTCCTTTTCAGCTTCCTGCTCCTTGAAGATGCGTGTGCGCTTCTCCTTGATGATGCTCATCTCGGCTTTGAACGCTTCTTCGTCCTCGTCCGGCACGACCTGATAGCTCTCCGGATCACCTCCCCCGTCGATGTAAGCCTTGTGGGCAGCCTCACGTTCGGCAGTGAGCATCTTATAGAAAGCCGTCTTAAGCAGATCAATCTCATCCTTGATGGGAGCCTCCTCGCTGTGGGCTATTTCCTTCACTCTTCCGAGCACTTCCTTCTTTGTCGCGTAGACCTTCCGGAAGTTCTCCTTTTCGGGAGCCTCAGTCTCTTCCGTGGGGTTTTCTACTTGGCTGGCCGCGGGTTCTGTTGCGGTTTCAGCAACGGTTTCAGCGGTTTCCGCCACGTTTTTCACGTCTTCTGTCTTGCCCATTTCGAGGGCATTTTCTTGAGAGTCCATCATTTCAAACCTTTTTAGTCGATGATTCGTTTTGGATTTTCTTTCTGAACGACTCTGCCGTTACGCCGGCGGTGTTGACCGCAGGACGTGTCCCGGCTCAGCCGTTTCCAACTGCTCCGCAGATGACGGAGAGCTGTCACTTTTGTATCAATTCAGCCACAAACTTACGTAAAAATATTGTAATCGCCTAAACTTCAAGCGTTTTTTTTCATTTTTACGTTCAAATGAGCCTTTTGTGACGGAAAATCCACCAGAATATGGCTGAGATGCCGACGGAAAGGACCAGAGCGATGGCAAAACCGAAGCGGCTGTTCTCCATGCCGTTGACGAGGTTCATTCCGAAGAGGCTGGCGATGAGCGTAGGGAACATCATGAGAATGGACACGGACGTGAGCGTTCGCATTACCGTGTTCATATTGTTGTTGATGATGCTCGAATAGGTGTCCATTGTCGATTCGAGAATGTTCGAATATATGTTGGTCGTCTCCCGGGCCTGTGTAATCTCGATGTTGACGTCTTCTATGAGGTCGGCGTCCAGCTCGTCTATCTGCAACTTGAACTTCAGCTTCGAGAGCAGTGTCTCGTTGCCGCGGATGGACGTGATGAAATAAGTGAGCGAGTCCTGAAGCCGGCTAAGGCCGATGAGCGACTCGTTGTTGACCTCGCGGTCGAGGTTGCGCTTGGCTTTTTCGATGAGGCTGTTGATTTGCTTGAGCCGCTTCAGATACCAGACGGCAGAGGAGAGGAACAGACGGAAAATCATGTCCACGTGGTCGGTGAAGCCTTCTCCGCGCTTCTGCTGGTAGCTGACGAAGTCAATCATCATGTTGGTCTCATAGTAGCAGACCGTGATGGTCACGTCACGCTTGTGGATGATGCCGAGCGGCACGGTGGTGTAGGGCGTCCGCGAGCGTATCTCCTTGACGTATGGGATACGCAGGATGATGAGCATCCAGCCGTCATCATATTCATAACGTGCACGCTCGTCGGTATCGCTGATGTCCGAGAAGAAATAGTCGGGAATCTTGAACCGCTTCTCCAGTTCCTCCTGATCATCCTCGGTGGGACATGTCACTTGTATCCAGCAGTTGGGCTGCCACTCCTCAAGGGCATTGAGCCCTCCGGTTGTGTTCCAGTAAGTCTTCATAATTGCTAATCCTCCGTTTTTTCGGCGAGTCAAAACAGGCGCGGCGGATCAGCTCTCCGGGAGCTATCCACGGCACCTAAAATGTTAAGTTCTCCGCGTGATAATCGTCCATAAATTCTGTTTTGATTTTACTTTTGCGGTGCAAAGTTAAGAAAAAAAGTTGTAAACGGCCGTCCAAACGCATTAAAATTCGACACACCGCATAAATTAAGGCGGAACATTCCGTATCCCGTCCCCGAACCGTAGCTTCCGGAGGGCGTGTGGACAGGTGTGCAAGTAATCGGCGCATGTATTATTCAGTTCTGGACATTCTGCCTTTTCTGGCGCGCATGCCCCGAATCTCCGGAGCTTCAATGAGCGGCCGGTTGCTGCGTCCTGCTTATTTAATTAATGTGTATTCTTCCCGCTCGTCATATCCCCGCCCGTCTCCTGTCCATCCGTCCCGCGTCCGCCGGTGTCACAACAGTATGTGTTTTGCAACACCTTATTCTGAAGACGGCCGCCCGTACCTTCTCCCGTGATGGTCGGCGGGGACGATTGTCTTCTTTTTTCCTGTTTTATAGCCCGCGAGAGTACCGGTTTTCTGGAAATATTCCGCCGCGGGCGCAAATAATGAAATCTCAGGCGTATCAAATTTTAGGGGTCCCGGTGAGAGAATATTTACATATTTTCTAACCGTCTCGTTCATAGCCGTTTACGGGCGGCGGCATTTTCACCACTTCGCCGTGGG
>USFX01000040.1 GCA_900553965.1 uncultured Prevotella sp. | reverse complement strand
GACTCGCTGCAGGGAAAGACGCGGAAATGATTTGAGGAAAGTCCTTAAAGACCTTAAGGACCTTAAAGACTTTAAAGACCTTACTGCCATTAAAAAAGAAACCATGCCCCTCAATCTGATAAAGAGACTTCTCGGTGCCGCCGCACTGTGTCTGGTGCAGGCACTGGTGTTCAACCGAATCCATCTGTTCGGCTGCGCTACACCATTATTATATATATATATGGTGTTGACGTTTCCCCACGATTATCCCCGATGGGGCGTCATGCTGTGGGGCTTTCTGCTCGGACTGACCGTCGACACGTTCTCCAACACCCCCGGCGTGGCCTCGGCATCGCTCACGCTCGTCGCCGCCATACAGCCCGGATTCTTCAATCTGTTCCTTCAGCGTGATGCGCCGGAGGACACGGTGCCCTCGGCCGGCACGATGGGCATGGCGAAGTTCGCCTTCTACGCCACGGTGCTGGTGCTCGTTCACTGCTTGTGCTTCTTCACGCTGGAGATGTTCTGCTTCTTCCATTGGACACACTGGCTGCAGTGCATCGGCGGAAGCACGCTGCTGACATTGATACTAATACTCACCATAGAGAGCGTCAGGAAGAAGTGAAGGACTACGGACTTGAGAACAGACGCTTTGTCGTCGGAGGAGTGGCCATCGCCATCGTGCTGGTCTATATCGTGCGCCTGTTCTTTCTTCAGCTTATGAGCGACGACTACAAGAAGAACGCTGACTCCAACGCCTTTCTTAAGAAGATTGAATATCCCTCGCGCGGCGTGATAACAGACCGCAACGGAAAGCTGCTGGTCTACAATCAGCCCGCCTACGACATCATGGTCGTCACGCGCGAGGCACGCGGAAGGACGGATACGACGGAACTGTGTCAGGCCCTTGGCATCACCCGCGAGTTTTTCGTAGAACGCATGGAGAAAATCAAGCGCACGCCGGGATATTCGCCCTTCACGCAGCAGATGTTCATGAGCCAGCTCTCGGACAAGGAGTTCAGCATGTTCCAGGAAAAGATCTACCGCTTTCCCGGCTTCTACATACAGCGCCGCAGCATACGGCAGTAGCAGTATCCCTACGCCGCCCACGTCCTTGGCGACATGGCCGAGGTGTCGCCGGCCGACATCGAGGAGGATGACTACTATCAGCCGGGCGACTATATCGGCAAGCTGGGTGTCGAACGGAGCTACGAGCAGAAGCTGCGCGGGGAGAAAGGAATACAGATTCTGCTGCGCGACGCCCACGGCCGGGTGCAGGGCAGCTATCAGAACGGCGCCTTCGACCGCCGTCCCGTGGCCGGAAAGAACCTCACTCTCAGTATCGACCTCGAACTGCAGGCCCTCGGCGAGCGGCTGATGGAAGGCAAGATCGGCAGCATCGTCGCCATCGAACCGTCCACGGGAGAGGTCCTCTGCATGGTGTCGTCGCCGACATACGACCCCCGCATCATGGTCGGACGGCAGCGGAGCAAGAACCACTCCATGCTCGTCCGCGACTCATGGAAGCCGCTGCTCAACCGCAGCATCATGGGACTCTATCCCCCCGGCTCCACCTTCAAGACCACACAGGCGCTGACTTTCCTCAACGAGGGAATCATCTCGCCCGGAACGTCGTTCCCCTGCAACCACGGTTTCAACTTCCGCGGCCTCCACGTCGGCTGTCACGGCCACGGTTCGCCGCTGCCGCTGGTCGACGCCATCACCACGTCGTGCAACGGTTACTTCTGCTGGGGACTCTATTATATGATAGGTAACAAGAAGAAGTATGGCAGCGTCCAAAACGCCATGAACCGCTGGCGCGACTATATGGTCAGCATGGGCTTCGGCTACCGCCTCGGAATAGACCTGCCGGGAGAGAAGCGCGGCCTCATTCCCAACGCCGACTTCTACGATGAGGCTTACCGGAAGTCGTGGAACGGACTCACCGTCATCAGTATATCTATCGGTCAGGGCGAGGTCAACGCCACACCGTTGCAGATAGCCAACCTCGGAGCGACAATCGCAAACCGCGGCTACTACTATGTTCCCCATGTCGTGAAACGCATCGAAGGTGAGGCGCTCGACACGATATACACCCGCCGCCGCTACACCATGGCCGGCCGGAAGGCTTACGAAACGGTCGTGGCGGGCATGCGCGGCGCCGTCGTGAAGGGAACGTGCCGCGCCGCCAACCGCCCCGACTACGAGGTGTGCGGCAAGACCGGAACGGCCCAAAACCGCGGACATGACCACTCCGTGTTCATGGGATTTGCCCCGAAGGACAATCCGAAAATTGCAATCGCCGTCTATGTGGAGAACGGAGGATGGGGAGCTGACTACGGCGTGCCGCTCGGCTCATTGATGATGGAACAGTATATCAACGGAAAACTATCGGAAGAATCGGCCCGCAAGGCTGATGAATTCCAGCAAAGACGCATCGCGTATGGCACAAGAATCAGGTAAGAAGCAGCCCGGAGTGCTCCGGTCGCTGGACTGGTGGACAATAGGAATCTATCTCGCACTGCTCACCTTCGGTTGGATAAGCGTGTGCGGGGCAAGCTACACCTACGGTGATACCGACATATTCAGCCTCAGCACCCGCTCCGGCATGCAGATTGTGTGGATCGGAACGTCGATATGTCTCGGCTTCGTGCTGCTCATGATGGACGACCGTCTGTACGATACGTTCGCCTATTTCATCTATGCGGCGTTGCTGCTGCTGCTTTTCGCCACCATATTCAACCCCCATCAGATCAAAGGTTCGCGCTCGTGGCTCGTCATGGGACCGCTCCGGCTTCAGCCGGCGGAGTTCGCGAAGTTTGCCACGGCGCTTGCACTGGCCAAGTTCATGAGCGTCCACGGCTACAACATACACCGCTGGAAGCACTTCGCCGCAACGCTCGCCATCATCCTGACGCCCATGGCATTCATCATATTGCAGCGCGAGACGGGTTCGGCGCTGGTCTATCTGGCCTTCTTCCTCATGTTCTACCGCGAGGGAATGCCCGGCAGCATACTCTTCACGGGCGTGGCGGCCGTCATCTATTTCGTTGTCGGCATACGCTTCGAGTCCTCAATGCTGTGGGATACGCCGACGTCGGTGGGCAAGTTCACGGTGCTTCTGCTCGTGCAGATATTCACCGCCGTGATGGTCAGCGTCTACTGCCGTGAGCGCCGTCTGATGTGGAAGATACTGGCTTATTGCATCGGCATCACCCTCCTGTTCCTTCTGTTCTCCGAGTATGTGATACCGTTTGACGTCGTGTGGGTCCAGCTGGTGCTCAGTGCGCTGCTGATAGGCACGCTCCTTTGGCGCGCCTTGGCCACGCGGTTGCGCAACTACTTCTTCATAATCGCCTTTGCGTTGGGCTCTATGGCGTTCTTCTATTCGGCCGACTACGTGCTCAACAACGTGCTGGAACCCCATCAGCGCGTCCGGATTAACGTCTTGCTGGGCTTGGAGGAAGACCTCGCCGGTGCGGGATATAACGTCCATCAGAGTGAGATTGCCATCGGTTCGGGTGGTCTGGAGGGCAAAGGCTTCCTCAACGGAACGCAGACCAAACTGAAGTTCGTGCCCGAACAGGACACCGACTTCATTTTCTGTACCGTCGGTGAGGAGGAAGGTTTTCTTGGTTCGGCCGGCGTGCTGATACTCTTTCTCGCCCTGATATTGCGCCTCATTCATCTTGCCGAGCGCCAGCCCTACCGTTTCGGGCGCGTCTACGGCTATTCCGTGCTTTCCATATTCCTGTTCCATGTGTTCATCAATGTGGGCATGGTGCTCGGCCTGACGCCAGTCATCGGTATCCCACTGCCGTTCTTCAGCTACGGCGGCTCGTCACTGTGGGGCTTCACGTTCCTTCTCTTCATCTTCCTGAGAATAGACGCGGGAAGGAATTTGGCAAGAAATTGATTTTATTCGAGGAGAGAGGAGAGAGGAGTGAGGAGAGAGGAGAGAGGAGGGAGGAGAGAGAATACCTTGACAAGCATATCTCACTCCTCTCTCCTCCCTCCTCACTCCTCCCTCCTCGAAATATATCCTCATTCCCACGTCGGTAATTCCGGGCAAGGTCTCGCGTCTCATGTTGTGGCGGATGCGCACGCAGAGTGAGTCGCCGTCGGCGAGGGTGATGTTCGTTAGGTGGAAACGGTACTGATAGCAGCTCACGCCACGGCCTTTGATATTGCCGTCATCGCTGGTCAGGCGGCAGTTGAGCGTGTCGCAGCGTGTCACCGCCGACGGCAGTACGGTCTGTTCGACAATCAGACAGAGCCCCATGAACGGATAGTCGCCCGTCGTCCGCAGCCCCACTTCCTCCTTGAACACGCCACCTTGCTTCACCGGACGGACGGTGAAGACCAGCGTGTCGTCCTTGTTCCAGCCTTCCTGCGCTACCGGCTGATAGCGGTCATAAACAGTCTTACGGTTGCATGACATCACTGTCGCTGCAACCGTAAGCACAAATATCATAAACAAAAAGCTATTCTTTCGCATCCTGCTGTTGATTGTTTCTCGGCTGACGGTTGCCCGGGCGGCGTCCGTTGCGATTCCGTTGCTGTGCCGGACGTCCGTTGTTGGCGTCCTGTCCGCCGGCATCCTGCGGTTGATGATGATGTTCCTGCTGCTGTCTGGGTTCCTGCGACGGGCGTCCGCCGTCCTGTTGGGGTGTGGCCTGACGGTTGTCCCGGCGCGGTGCTCCGCCATGACGCTGTTGTCCGTTGGAGCCTTGTTGTGGGCCGTTGCCGCCCTGCTGTTGTCCATTGGGGGCCTGACGCTGTCCCTTTCCGCCGGACTTCTTTTTCTTCTTTGTCTTGTCGAAGCGCGTGATGTCTCCGTTGGCCAGCAGGTCGACATGGCGGTTCTGCTCCTTGCGCTTTCCGTCCTCCTGCAGCGAGGCCGGCTTTTCGCCGTGGCGGTTCATCTCGATGATGGCCCGGGCGCGCTCGGCACTTATCACTTCGAGGTTGGCGGCGATGTTCTTGTCGGTCGAGTAGGTGACCATTCCGGCGAGAATGTCGGACTTGAACAGGTAGTAGTCGCTGTCCATGGTCTGCAGCACGACCTCCTTGCTCGGCAGCTTGCGGCTTGCCTCGACGTAGCTGTCGACCTCATAGTTGAGGCAGCACTTCAGCTTGGCGCACATGCCGGCCAGCTTCTGCGGGTTGAGCGAGATGTCCTGAAAGCGTGCCGAGTTGGTGCTGACGCTGTTGAAGTTCTTCATCCACGTCGCGCAGCACAGCTCACGGCCGCAGGGTCCCGTTCCACCGATGCGTCCGGCTTCCTGCCGCGCACCGATCTGCTTCATCTCGATTCGCACGTGAAACGTGTCGGCCAGCACCTTGATGAGCTGGCGGAAGTCGACGCGCTCGTCCGCGATATAATAGAATATGGCCTTGTTGCAGTCGCCCTGATATTCCACGTCGCCGATTTTCATCTTCAGCCCGAGGTCCTTGGCTATCTGGCGGCTCTCAATCATCGTCTCATGCTCGCGTGCCTTGGCCTCGCGGTACTTGTCCATGTCGACGGGGCGTGCCAGCCGGTAGATGCGTTTGATGTCGTCGGCCGAGCGCAGGTTGGCCTTCTTGATCTGCATCTTGACCAGACGTCCGGTGAGCGTGACGACGCCGATGTCGTGTCCCGGGTTGGCCTCGACGGCGACGATGTCTCCTTTCTTGAGGTCCAGACGGTTGACGTTGTGGTAGTATCCCTTACGGGTATGCTTGAACTGCACTTCGACGAGGTCGGTCGTGTCCGTGTTTCCCGGCACGTCGGCCAGCCAGTCGTACGTGTTCAGCTGTTTGTCCTGCCGTCCGACGGCCTCTCTGCTAAGCCCGCGGCTGCAGCCGCAGCATATTTCATAATCCTTGTTGTTCATAAATCTGAAAGTTCCCGGTCCCACGGTGGGATGACGGGTATATGGTTTTTTGGTTATATATATTATGTTTATTGTTACTCTCGATGTTCCTTCTTGTGTCTCCGTTCGGCAGCTTGCGTTCCGCGAAAACACATTCTTCCGGCGGTTCTCGTTCCGCTGGGGCGCATCCTTCCGACGCTTTCGTCCCGCAGGACAGGCGTCCGGCGCGCTTTTCCGGCGGTCTCCGTTCACTTCTGCAGCAACAGGACAATCATCTGAAGCGCCATGTCGAAGAAGACAATCTTGGCGTTGGCGTTCTGGCTGATGTCACGTATGGCCTTGTTGGCAAGCTCGTTTATCTGGAGGATGTTCTTCTCGTTGACGAAGCGTGCGAATTTGACGGCAAATTCCTCCTCTTCCCGCGTCATATAGTTGAGCTCCGGACGGCCGAAGTTGTAGATGAAGTTCTCGCGTGTCATCCGCAGGAAATAGTCGAGAAAGCGTTTCTGCTTCTCGCGTCCGACCGCCGCGACGGTCTCGCTCCATTTCTTCATGCTCCTGATGTCGCGGGCGTAGGCCAGCCGCATCAGCGTGCGGTACATGTCGAGGAACAGTCCGTTCTCACCGTCGGCACCGACGATTTCCATTGCTTTCAGCCAGTCGCCGGCCGCCATTCGTGTCACGCGCCGTGTCTCTTCCTCGCCGAGTCCGCGGCGTTTGGCGAGGGCGTCAGCCATGCTGTCGTCGTCAATGCGCTTGATGTCGATGCGCTGGGTGCGGCTGCGTATTGTCTCCAGCACGCGCTGTGGCTCGTCGCACACCATGATGAAGACGGTGTGGCTTGGCGGCTCTTCAATCAGCTTGAGCATCTTGTTGGCACATTCGATGTTCATACGCTCGGGCAGCCATATCACCGACACCTTATATCCTCCCTGACTTGACTTCAGACTGAGCTTGTGTGTCAGCGCGTCACTTTCTCCGGCGGTGATGATGGCCTGCTGGTTTTCCGCCCCGATGGCCTGCATCCACCGGTCCATCGTGAAGTAGGGGCTTTCCATGATCATCTCGTGCCACTCGCGTGCGAAGTCGTCGCTGACCGGCTTGTAGTCGCTGCTCATCGACGGCAGCTTTATCGTGGGGTAGGTGAAGTGGAGGTCGGGGTGGCGCATGGTGGCGAGCATGGGGTTCTCCTTAGTGGAAGGATTTTCCGTGGAGGGAGGAGTGGGGAGGGAGGAGGGAGAAATGTCTTCTGTGCTTGACGCATTTCTCACTTCCCGCTCCTCGCTCCTCTCTCCACTTCCCTCAAAATTCCCTTCCAGCAGGTAGCATGCGAAAGCCATGGCCAGCGCCATCTTTCCGCAGCCGCGTGGGCCGCAGAACATCATGGCGTGGGGTATGCGGTCCTCGCGGCACATCTTCATCAGACGTTCCTTGATTTCCTCTTGGCCTATCACTTCGTTGAAGTTCATTCTTTTATTTTTAGAAGTTAAAGGGAGTTGTCGTTCCCTGCGGTCACCCAAAAGATATGGTAGCGACCGCCTCGTGGTTTATCTATCCTCCTGTCTGTCGCTCCCTCGGACGGGTTGAACCGGTTGGCGAGGGGGCTGTCGCGACAGGTCGCGACCCTACTGGTGCGTACATGGAACAGCTCCATGGGTGCTTTCCTCCGCCCCGTCTCACCGCGTAGCCACCCTCCCCTTGGGGGGAGGGCCGGGGTGGGGCTTCGGTGGAGCTGCCCTTCGGTGGGGCTTTCCCATTATATTCTGTTCGCAACCTCCACGACCGAGTCGACAGCCGAGACGGTGTAGAAGTGGATATTGTTTATTCCGTGGGCATACAGTTCCTGGCATTGTGCCACGGCCCATTCCACGCCCAACCGCCGTGCCTCTTCGTCCGTGCGGCATTTGACAGCCTCGGCGGCCAGTTCCTGCGGTATGTCACAGTGGAACGTCTTCGGAACCACTGTGAGCTGGCTCAGCTTGGCCAGCGGCTTGATGCCGGGGATGATCGGTATGGTGATGCCCATGGCGCGGGCGCGCTCCACGAACTCGAAATATTTCCTGTTGTCATAGAAGAGCTGCGTCACGGCAAACGTCGCCCCGAGGTCCTGTTTCTCCTTGAGCCGGGCCATGTCCATCTCCAGATTGGGCGCCTCCTCGTGCTTCTCCGGATAGCATGCCACGCCGAAGTCGAACTTCCGGCCGGGCGATTTTATCGGTGTCCCGTCGGCAAACCGTCCGTTGTTGAACTCCACGACCTGATGTATCAGGTCCGTCGTGTGCTCATGTCCGCCTTCGGTCGGCGTGAAGTGACGGTCCTCACGGGCCTTGTCGCCTCGCAGGAGCAGCAGGTTGCTGATGCCGAGGAACTGGAGGTCGAGCAGCTCGTATTCGATGTCCTCGACCGTTGCCCCGCTGCAAATCACGTGTGGCATGACCGGAATACCGTATTTGTTCTGTATGGCCGCCGCGATGGCAATCGTTCCCGGCCGCCGTCGGATGCGGCTGCGTTCGAGCAGCCCGTTCTCCATCTGCTTATATACGAACTCGCTGTGGTGGGTTGTTATGTTGATGAAAAGCGGGTCGAACGGTTGGAGTTTGTCAATCGTTGCGAAGAGCCTTTCCGTTCCCGTTCCTTTCAGCGGAGGCAACACCTCGAACGAGAAATGTTTCTGCTCCCTGTCCTTTCCTATCAATTCTGCTACTGTCATCTGCCGTATGCATACATTAGGCTGCAAATTTAATAAAAAAATATCGCTTTGCCGCAGGTTTGCCCGCTTTTTTGACGATATGATGGCTTGCCGGCGGGATGATTATATGATGTATGGGTGTAATTATGGGATGTTTGGAAGATAATTGCAAACCCGCTGTCGCATGGGGATATATTCCGAAGATAGTGAAGCTGCTTGTAGAGACGTCACACCGTGGCGTCTCCGAAGCAACATATAAACATGAGAGGCGCCACAATGTGACGTCTCTACAAGTCCCTTCATAGTCGTGATCTGCAAATCCTCTACGACGTGAGGTTTCTTTATGCACGTTTCTTTACTCACATACCGGCCGTATGTAGTAGCCCTTGTATCTTAGGTCTCCGCCTCTGTTAGAAATAGAAGGCCCGTCAATTGCATAATTTATGAACGCGCCGATATAAGCCGCGCTGTTTGTCTTCTGCCCGTACGGGTTCTTCATGATTTTTCCTGTCCAGATGACGGTGTCATAATAACCGAAATTGGAATAGCTGTAAGGCATGAATATGGAGTTCCCGTTAGGCCCGGTGATTTTCATTCCCCTTGCCCCGTTCTGAGTTATGGTTTCCACTGTGCACTTCTCATCCATCTCAAGGAACTCGTCGTATGACATCATTCGCCAGTTCCCGCCCCATTTCACCCTCGCCGCGTCATGTTCCGAACCGAATATGTCGGTGGTGACGATTGTGTAGTCCGGGTCGAAATAGTTGTCTTGTGTGAACTCTTCCTTCGTCTCCGTCTCGGCCCATGCGAACGGAGTTCCCACGTCTTCTATACTGACCGCCCCGACATTGCGGTCCGCGAATTTGACGCTGAGGCCCAAGTCTATGGCGTTTCCGACGGTGGCGACGGGTGTATCAGAACCGCCGCTTTCCGTCTGGTCTGTTCCTTCTCCGTTCTGTTCCGTTTCGGTCGTGTCGTTGTCATCGTCGTCACTGCTGCATGATGTTGCCACGCAAAGACTGAAAGCTGCGAGCAGCAGCCATGTCTGACTTAGAAATCTGTAATTTTTCATTTTGCGTATGTTTTTTTTATTTTGTTCTGCAAATGTACTGATAAATTTGAACAGTGACAATCGCGAGAATTCCGAATTGGCGTCAAACGACTTCATGGAGGATTATTATGGTGTGAGAAAGTGAATATTTGGCGATTTTTTTGTTCACTGTCCATTGCCAGTGGCTAAATCTCTTTCCGTCATCCATCTTTTTCAGGAAACAGGAAAACCGTTATGTAACTTTACAAAACTCCGTACGTCATTTTCTCTTTTTTAGCTCATTTTTTGGCCATTTTGATGCCTTTCCGACCGATTCCCACCCCTTTTTCTGCACGAAAAAGCGGGGGTAGGGGAGCAGGGAGGGCCTTACGGCTCTTCCGGAGCGGAGAAAACGACGGGTTTTTGCTTGTTGATTTTGTCCTGAAAAGCAACCGTTTCTCTGCCGTAAGGCCCTCCCGGAGTCGCAACAACGGCCTTACGGCAGTGCAACGGAGCCCTTGTTGCAATGCTGCGGGGGCCCCGTTGCAGCCCCGTAAGGGCCTTACGGGGCTCCACTCCGGACCTCTCCAAGGGGAGGGAAAACTGATACTGTTTGTATATAGCTGAGAATGAGGATGTTGGAAAATATGTAAAGATTGCGTCGCGGCGACCCCTAATTTTTGATACGCGTGAGATTTCAATATTTGGAGGCTGGGAAAAATAAAAATGAAAAGTGGCTCTTCTTGTGGGGCTAAAAACAGGAATTTTAATTACGAATCGTGAAACAAGTACCGTCCTTTCATGGCGCTTGCCCATTCTTCCGTCGTTGTGCCTGCCCGTCCGGATTGTTTTCATTATATTTGCAACGCCGCCAAATTCTATGGCGGTAAAATTTACGGCAGTAAAATTTCCGCGGCTTATGAGATTTTTTATCCTTGATAAGCAGGTCGAAACAATCAGTTTATATTTTGAACACGGAGACGCTTCAGACACATAGGACAATATAGCTCTGGTCTCCGTGTCTCCGTGTTCGGAAAAAACTTATTGTAAAGTAACGATGACGACTTGCTTATAATACTTTGCGCTTTTGCAATCTATCAGCAAATTACTAATAAAACGAAAATAATCAGGCGTTTATGCCGCCGTTACAGCTATTTTACGTATCTTTGTCCGAATTTTTATTTTTAGATGTTTTAATTAAAAGATGAACGTAATTACAAAGAGTATTCAATTGCCTGATGGAAGAACCATCACGATTGAGACCGGGAAAGTGGCAAAACAGGCCGACGGCAGCGTTGTTCTGCGTATGGGCAACACCGTACTTCTGGCCACTGTTTGTGCCGCAAAGGATGCCGTTCCCGGAACAGATTTCATGCCTTTGCAGGTTGACTACAAGGAGCAGTACTCCGCAGCAGGCCGCTTCCCCGGCGGATTCACCAAGCGCGAAGGCAAGCCCGGCGACAACGAGATTCTGACATCACGTCTGGTCGACCGCGTGCTTCGTCCGCTGTTCCCCTCTAACTATCACGCCGAGGTGTTTGTCAACGTAATGCTGCTCAGTGCCGACGGCGTTGACCAGCCCGACGCATTGGCCGGATTTGCCGCATCAGCCGCTCTGGCTTGTTCAGATATTCCCTTTGAGTGCCCCATCAGCGAGTGCCGCGTGGCCCGCATCGGCGGCGAATATGTCATCAACCCGACATTCGAGCAGATGAAGGAAGCCGACATGGACATCATGGTCGGTGCATCGGCCGAGAACATCATGATGGTAGAGGGCGAGATGAAGGAAGTATCGGAGCAGGACATGATCGGCGCCCTCAAGGCCGCCATGGCCGCCATCAAGCCCATGTGCGAGCTGCAGACCGAACTCAGCAAGGAGCTCGGTAAGGACGTCAAGCGCGAATATGACCACGAGATCAACGACGAGGAGCTGCGCGAGCAGATGAACAAGGAGCTCTACTCCAAAGCCTACGACGTCACGAAGCAGGCTCTGGAGAAGCACGCCCGTCAGGAGGCCTTCGACAAGATACTTGAGGCCTTCAAGGAGGCTTACGCCGCCGCCCATGCCGACCTCAGCGAGGACGAGCTGGAGGAGAAGTGCGCCATGATGGAGCGCTACTATCACGACGTGATGCGTGACGCCATGCGCCGCTGCATCCTCGACGAGGGCATCCGCCTCGACGGCCGCAAGACCGACGAGATACGCCCCATCTGGTGCGAGGTCAGCCCGCTGCCCATGCCCCACGGAAGCTCAATCTTCACACGCGGCGAGACACAGAGCCTCTCTACGTGTACGCTCGGAACGAAGCTCGACGAGAAGCTCGTTGACGACGTTCTCGACAAGAGCTACCAGCGCTTCCTGCTTCACTACAACTTCCCGCCGTTCTGTACCGGTGAGGCCAAGGCCCAGCGTGGCGTCGGACGCCGCGAGATCGGCCACGGCCATCTCGCATGGCGCGGTCTGAAGGGTCAGATACCCGAGGACTTCCCCTACACGGTGCGCCTCGTGAGCCAGATTCTCGAAAGCAACGGTTCGTCGTCGATGGCTACCGTCTGCGCCGGAACACTGGCCCTGATGGATGCCGGCGTGCCGATGAAGAAGCCCGTCAGCGGTATCGCCATGGGACTCATCAAGAACCCCGGTGAGGATAAGTATGCCGTGCTCAGCGACATCCTCGGCGACGAGGACCATCTGGGCGACATGGACTTCAAGACAACCGGTACGAAAGACGGTCTGACAGCCACACAGATGGACATCAAGTGCGACGGTCTGAGCTTTGAGATTCTTGAGAAGGCCCTCATGCAGGCCAAGGCCGGCCGCGAGCACATCCTCGGCAAACTCACCGAGACCATCGCCGAGCCGCGTGCCGAACTGAAGCCGCAGGTTCCGCGCATCGTCCAGATAGAGATACCGAAGGAGTTCATCGGTGCCGTAATCGGCCCGGGCGGAAAGATCATTCAGCAGATGCAGGAGGACACCGGCGCTACAATCGTCATTGACGAGATTGACGGCGTGGGCAAGGTTCAGGTCAGCGGCCCCAACAAGGAGAGCATCGACGCTGCCCTCGGCAAGATCCGCGCTATCGTCGCCATACCCGAGGTAGGCGAAATCTACGACGGAACCGTACGCTCGATCATGCCCTACGGATGCTTCGTCGAGATCATGCCCGGCAAGGACGGTCTGCTTCACATCTCCGAAATTGACTGGAAGCGCCTTGAAACCGTCGAGGAAGCCGGCATCAAGGAGGGTGACAAGATTAAGGTGAAGCTGATGGAGATTGACCCGAAGACGGGAAAATACAAGCTCTCCCACCGCGTGCTCATCGAGAAGCCAGCCGACTACGTGGAGCGTCCCGCACGCCGTGAGCGTGGTGAGCGTCCCGAGCGTGGCGAACGCCGTCCCCGTGGAGAGCGTGGCGAGCGCCGTCAGCGCCCTGAGCGCGGTGAGCGTCCGCAGCGTCCGTCTCTCGGCGACATAATGCCGCAGGAGAGCCACGAGCCGAAGGACTTCAACGACTCACTGGACAAGATGGATTTCTAAGCTCTTGAGCAAGGAAAACAAATAACCCGAGAAGCTCCCCGCAACGTTTTGATTTGCCGTTGCGGGGAGTTCTTTTTTCTTGAACTGAGGGATGAATGAGGAGGACAGAGGGCTCTCAAGGCAGAGGGAAGTGGGAAAAAGTAGAGGTTTGATTACTCTTAAGATAGAAGTCGAAGAAAATTACAGTAGAGACATTTTTTTGCTACGCTCAACAAGAATATAAATATATCCAATCAATATCAAAGAAAATGGAGCAAATGAAATCAGTTGATGTCATTTGCTCCATTCTTTTTACGAGTTAAGCAATATATTCCGGCCATTACGTCATCATCATGCCGGTTAAATTGATCAATTCTCACAAAAAGAAGCCTTCTTCAAAGCCTCTTCTTCCGCCTGTGCCGCCAGCTTCTTCAGATACTTTGCCGCCCGCTTCATCAGTTTCTCATTTAGAACTATAACCGCAAGACTGCGATATATTTCGGCGTTCAGTTGCATTGTTGTCATCTTGATTCCTCCGTATTTTATTGTTTCCGCTGCAAATATAGCTATTTATTTTAATATAAGCAAGTTATGAAGAGCCGATTACGGTAGCGGTCATGCGTTTTCCGCCGCCGCTTCATTTCCTTTCCCCGAACCGTTCAATCTTTGTCCGGCCACCGTCACCGCTGATGCTGACGTTCTTCGTGTTGTGCAGATAGAGCGAGCCTCCCGTTGCGCGGTCGCTGATGGAGATGTCGCTGAGCGTGATACCCTCGGCTTCGGAAATCAGCGAGGGATTGGCGGCTGTGGCATGGAGACCGGAGATGCTGATTCCGTCGATGGGTCGTTCCGGCAGTCCGTCCATGTAGATGGCACGGTCGGCTCCGGCGCACGTGATGTTGCTGATGAAAATGTTGCGGAACGTCGGCGTCGTCTCGCCCACGGCGGGGATGTCAGTGACGCGGTAGTCAGCCATGTCTTTGAGGAAGGCGCGGCCCTCGGAGGGCTTGAAGTAGTACATATCGAAGAGAATGCCCTCGTTCTTGATGCGCTCCATGTAGATATTTGCGGCGAAGATACTGTCCACCACACCACCGCGGTCACGGTTGCTCTTGAAGCGCAAGCCATTGTCCGTGCCCATGAAGAGACAGTCGCTCACACTCACACGGCGCACGCCGCCCGACATCTCGCTGCCGACGACGAAGCCGCCATGGGCATGATAGACCACGCAGCTGTCGATTATGACGTCCTGTGTCGGCACACCACGTCGGCGGCCGGCCTCATCGCGTCCAGATTTTAGACAGATTCCGTCGTCGCCGACGTCGAACACGCAGCGTGAGAGATAGACGTTGCGGCAGGACTCGATGTCGATGCCGTCGCCGTTGGCCGCATTGTGGTCGTTGCGCACGGTGCATCCCTTTATTGTGATGTTGTCACAAAGCTCCGGCCGTAGGTTCCACATCGGCGAGTTCTGGAACGTGACACCCTCCAGACGCACGCGGCTGCAACGTATGAAATGAAGCAGTTCGGGGCGGACATAGTCCTTATATTCCTTCCAGCGGTCGTCCTCCGTGCCCATCCGCCGGCGGGCATAGTCCTGCTCTTCGGCCGTCATGGGATACCAGCGGTCCTCCTTGGCGTTCATCACACCCTCGCGCGATGTCCTGTCACGCCATTCGTGCACGGTGGCATTGCCGCGCTTGAACGGCCGCCACTGCTCTCCGGCACCGTCGATGATGCCCCGTCCGCTGATTTCGATGTCCGTCTCGCCGTATGCGCACAGCGGCGACTGGCGTTGCTCATCGCCTCCGTTGCCCGTTTCCTCGCCGACTCCGAACAGTTCGCCGAGCGACTTATAGAGGCTCAGCCGCGGGTCGAACTTGATGACGGCCATGTCGTCCAAATGAAGTCGGACGTGGCTCTTGAAGACAATCGGTCCGGTGAGCCACACGCCGTGGGGAACCATGAGCGTGCCGCCACCCTTGCCGGCCAGATGGTCCATTGCCCGGGCAAAGGCGTCGGTGCACAATGTCAGCCCGTCGCCCTTGGCTCCGAAGTCAGCCAGCGACACGGCATAGTCGGGTATCTCCGGGTCTTCAACGCTCACGGCGAGCGGTCCGGAGCGGTATGTCTTCACGTTGCCGGCCCAACCGTCGGCGGCAGTCAGTGTCATTGCCGCCATGATGAGTGCGGCACAGATTGTTCTTCTCATGTCCTTATTCGTTTTGAGTGATTCGTTATTGTTTTTAAGTGAATAGTCTCTGCTGGCGCCACCTGTTCCGCTGCCCGCCGGCATGCGACATGGTCTGCGATCCAAGGGCGACACCTTATTATATATAATATAGTACGTACATGA
>USFX01000039.1 GCA_900553965.1 uncultured Prevotella sp. | reverse complement strand
CTGCGCCGATGGTACTGCGATGCAATGCGGGAGAGTAGGTGGCCGCCTTTTTTCAACGAGAGTTTCCGGAGAGTCAGCAATGACACTCCGGAAACTTTTTTTTGTATTGTTGCGGGGCCTCACTCCCCCCCCGGCCCTCCCCAAGGGGAGGGTGCCTGCGGGATGAGGGGGAAAGTAGGGACATAGTTTTCTTCTTGTAACTTTAAACTTGTGACTTTAAACTTTACCCCGGTGCTTGACGTTTCAAGTAACACGTCGCAAGTTTCAAGCACCAGCGCTAAAGTTTAAAGTTACAAGTTTATAGTTTCTTTTTCAGTTTAAGCTCTTTAGGTAGTTTTTGCCATTTGCCGTTATTGGCAATTTTCATGGTGCTTCCTTCTTCCTGCTTGAATATGAGTGTACTGTCGTTGATTTGTTTCAGGCTGACTCTTGTGTCTTCACTGCCGAAATCGTTAATCATGTCGAGTTCGGCATAGGAATCGTTTTTGATTTTTCCGGATGTGACGAGCCAGTAGAAGTTGTTGAGCCGTTTGCCGAGATAGCCGGGAAGATTGCCGAACATGGAGTGGTTAGGAACTTCCACATCCATATCATATAAGTCTATGATTAGGTATATATCATATTCTTTATTATAGAAATGTCCTTTGAATGTCATGCTTTCTTTTTGTGCCGAGAGGCTGATGGACATGAAGAGCAATATGGCTGTGAGGATATATTTATTCATGCTTATGGAGGTTTTTGTTTTCGCAAAGTTACTAAATTAAATCAAGGAAAGTGCGCCTTTTTTTATTTAATATGTGATTTTATTGTAAGTATTGAGAAATTTTGTTATCTTTGTGGCTATATATCGGACTAATATGATAAAAGAAATGTTAATTCCGGACTTCGTATTTGAGTCGAGTTGGGAAGTATGTAATAAGGTAGGAGGTATTTATACTGTACTATCAACAAGAGCAAAGACACTACAGGACAATCTACATGACAGAATAATATTTATCGGTCCTGACTTTTGGAATGAGAATGAAAGCCCGTATTTCCGCGAGGACAAAGAGCTGTTTGCCGATTGGAGGAAGACGGCGAATGAAGAGGGGCTGAATGTCAGAATCGGTAGATGGACAATTCCAGGAGAGCCGATAACGATACTTGTAGACTTCAAGCCGTTCTTCGGGAAGAAGAATGAGATATATGCTTGGTTATGGGAGCATTATCAGGTTGACAGTCTGCATGCGTACGGCGATTACGATGAAGCGTCAATGTTCTCATACGCTGCCGCTCTTGTGGTAGAGAGTTTTTATAAGCATAACATTGACAGTTCCAAGCGTGTGGTTTATCACGGCAATGAGTGGATGACAGGTTTGGGACTTCTATACATTAATAATAAGTTACCGCAGATAGGAACTTTATTCACTACTCATGCTACGAGTATCGGTCGTAGCATAGCCGGTAACATGAAACCACTTTACGATTATCTTTTTGCCTACAACGGCGACCAGATGGCTGGCGAGCTGAACATGCAGAGCAAACATTCCATCGAGAAGCAGACGGCGATGTTCGTCGATTGCTTTACGACGGTGAGCGACATCACGGCCAATGAATGTAAGGAACTGTTGGACAAGCCGGTAGATGTTGTTCTTCCGAACGGCTTTGACAACAGTTTCGTTCCGAAACCGGCAATGTTCACGAAGAAGCGCAAGGCGGCACGCAAGCGTCTTCTTGATGTGGCGAACGCTTTGCTGGGTGAACAGCTCGGCGATGATACGATGATTATATCGACGAGCGGCAGATATGAGTTCCGCAACAAGGGAATAGATGTCTATATCGAGTCATTGAACCGGCTGTTGCGTGACAAGGAGCTGAAGAAAACGGTGCTCGCTTTCATTGAAGTGCCCGGATGGGTGGGTGAGCCGCGCCGTGATCTGGTCGAGCGTCTGGAGAGCGGGAAGAGCTATGACACGCCGCTTGAGATACCGCTTGTGACCCATTGGCTGCATGAAATGAGCCATGACAACACGCTTGGCATGATGAAGTATTTCGACATGCACAACAGAAAGGAAGATAACGTAAAGGTGATATTCCTGCCGTGCTATCTCGACGGAAACGACGGAGTGCTCAATATGACATACTATGATATTGTATTGGGTAACGACTTGTGTGTCTATCCGTCTTATTATGAGCCTTGGGGATACACTCCGCTGGAGTCAGTAGCGTTCAAGGTTCCGTGCATCACGACAGATCTTGCCGGATTTGGCCTTTGGGCCAACAGCGTGAAGGGAAGCTATAGTGACATAAAGGATGGCGTAAAGGTTATCCATCGCACGGATTACAACTATTCAGAGGTTGCTGATGCAATAAAGGACACTATAGCCGAATATTCTAATTTTACTAAGAAAGAGACCGATGACGCGCGCAAGAAAGCCGACGCTTTGTCGAAAAAGGCGTTGTGGTCTGAGTTCATAAAGTATTACTATGAGGCATACGATATAGCTTTGACAAAGGCAGAAAAGAGAATTAAAGGATAAAAGATTGAATAATAATTAAACTAATTATGAAGATTAAGGCAGATTATGCTAATGCTCCTCAATGGCAGGAGATTACCGTCAAGTCGACTCTTCCGGAAGAACTGAAGTGTCTTGACGAGATTGCACACAACGTGTGGTGGACATGGAACTATGAGGCAAGAGACCTTTTCCGTGATTTGGACCCCGAGCTTTATCATGAAGTGACGCACAATCCCGTCCTTCTGCTTGAGCGTCTCAGCTATGAGCGCAAGGAAGAGATCGTGAAAGACAAGGCGATGATGAAGCGTATCACGGCCGTTTACGCCCAGTTCCGTGAGTATATGGACGTGAAGCCCGACGCAAACCGTCCTTCCGTGGCCTATTTCTCCATGGAATACGGTCTCAACCACGTTCTTAAGATTTATTCCGGCGGTCTCGGCATGCTTGCCGGTGACTATCTGAAGGAAGCATCCGACAGCAATGTCGACATGTGTGCCGTAGGTTTCCTCTATCGTTACGGCTACTTCACACAGTCGCTCAGCATGGACGGCCAGCAGATTGCAAAGTATGAGGCACAGAATTTCAATTCGCTTCCTCTTGAGCGTCAGCTCGACGAGAACGGCAACCCGCTTGTCGTGGACGTTCCTTATAACAACTACAGCGTTCACGCATACGTTTGGCGCGTCAATGTCGGCCGTATCAAGCTCTACCTGCTCGACACCGACAACGAGCTGAACTCAGAGTTTGACAAGCCCATCACCCACTCACTCTACGGTGGCGACTGGGAGAACCGTCTGAAGCAGGAGATCCTGCTCGGTATCGGCGGTGTGCTCACGCTGAAGAAGCTCGGCATCACCAAGGATGTATATCACTGCAACGAAGGTCATGCTGCTCTCTGCAACCTGCAGCGTCTGTGCGATTATATCGAGACTGGCCTGACATTCAACCAGGCTATGGAGCTCGTCCGCGCATCATCACTCTATACCGTTCACACTCCCGTGCCCGCCGGTCACGACTATTTCGACGAAGGACTCTTCGGCAAGTACATGGGTGGCTATCCCGCCAAGCTCGGCATCTCTTGGGACGAGTTCATCGGCATGGGCCGCAACAACCCCGACGACCACTCGGAGAAGTTCTGTATGTCAGTGTTCGCCTGCAACACATGTCAGGAAGTCAACGGTGTGAGCAAGCTCCACGGCTGGGTAAGCCAGAAGATGTTCGCTCCCATCTGGAACGGTTACTATCCCGAGGAGAACCACGTGGGCTATGTCACCAACGGCGTTCACTTCCCCACATGGACATCAACGGAGTGGCGTAAGGTCTATGCCAAGTACTTCGACAAGACATTCATGAGCGACCAGAGCAATCAGAGCATCTGGGAGGCAATATACAATGTGCCCGACGATGAGGTATGGGAGACCCGTATGGCCTTGAAGCAGAAGCTCGTAGATTATATCCGTCTGCAGTTCCGCGAGACATGGTTGAAGAATCAGGGCGATCCCTCACGCGTCGTCTCACTGCTCGACAAGATTAATCCCAACGCGCTGATGATCGGTTTCTGCCGTCGTTTCGCCACATACAAGCGTGCGCACCTGCTCTTCACCGACCTCGACCGTCTTGCCAAGATTGTCAATGACCCCGAGCATCCCGTTCAGTTCCTCTTCGCCGGTAAGGCACACCCCGCTGACGGTGCCGGTCAGGGACTCATCAAGAAGATATATGAAATCAGCCAGCGTCCCGAGTTCCTCGGCAAGATTATCTTCCTTGAGAACTACGACTTCCAGCTCGCCCGCCGTCTCGTTTCGGGTGTGGACATCTGGATGAACACCCCGACACGTCCTCTGGAGGCTTCCGGAACATCAGGCGAGAAGGCTGAGATGAACGGTGTCGTAAACCTCTCCGTTCTCGACGGATGGTGGCTCGAAGGCTATCGCGAGGGCGCAGGATGGGCACTCACCGAGAAGCGCACATATCAGAACCAGGGCTATCAGGACCAGCTCGACGCCGCAACAATCTACAACCTGCTTGAGCGTGAGATCATTCCTCTCTACTACAACAAGAACGAGAAGGGTTACAGCGAAGGCTGGATAAAGGTCATCAAGAACTCTATCGCACAGATTGCTCCCCACTATACGATGAAGCGTCAGCTCGACGATTACTACGACAAGTTCTACTGCAAGGAAGCTGCCCGCTTCAAGACTCTTGCTGCCGACAACAACCGTCTGGCCAAGGAGATTGCACAGTGGAAGGAAGCCGTCGCAGAGCGTTGGGACGCCATCAACGTGGTATCTTCCGAGTGGGACATCCCCTCAACGGGTGCCGAGATGGGCAAGGAGTACACCTTGAAGTTCGTCATCAACGAGCAGGGTCTCGACGACGCCATCGGTCTGGAGTTCGTCACAATCAGCCCCGACAAGAATGGCGAGGACCGCATCTTCACCGTTATTCCGCTCACAGTCACAGGTCGTGACGGCAATAACTTCACCTTCGAGGGCAAGCTCGAACCGAACAACGCCGGTATCTTCAAGAGCGCCGTGCGTATGTATCCCAAGTGCGACAAGCTGCCTCACCGTCAGGACTTCTGCTACATCAAGTGGCTGGAGCTGCCTAACGCATAAGGCATAACGTAAGTAACCCATATTATAGAAAATCCCGGAACTCAAATTCCATGAGTTCCGGGATTTTTTCATATTCATGTATATTCAAGACCGAAGCGTTGCATTTTTATCTTGGATAAATATATTTGCGTAGAGGTGGGGAAATTTGAAGTAGCTTATTTCAGTTGCGACGCGACAAAATCTTCCAGCTCGCTGCCCCGCAGCCCTTTCTTCAGAATCGTTCCGTCGCTGCTGACGACGATGGTCTGTGGAATAGCCCGGACGTTGAATAGCTGTGCGGCAGCGTTGTTCCATCCTTTCAAATCGGACACCTGAGGCCAGACAATTCCGAGATTCTTGCTCGCAGACTTCCATGCCTCACGTTTGGAATCGAGCGAGACGCCCAATATTCCCAGTCCCTTGTCTTTATATGTGTTGTACAAGCGTACCATGTCGGGCATATCCCTGCGGCATGGTCCGCACCAACTTGCCCAAAAATCAATGATGGTGAGCTTGTTCTTGGTGATTTCCGTAAGTGCATTGACCGGTTTGCCGTTGGTGTCGTCCATCGTGAAGTCAGGCATGATGTTGCCCTCGGCAGTTGCTTTCATTCGGTGGAGCTTTTCCACGGTACGTTTCATTGCGGGGCGTTCCTGCCTGTCGTGCGGTAATTTGCTTATCAGTTCCAGCCGCGTGTCGATGTCAATCAGTCCGTCCGGCTCATGCAGTCCGATGCTGCCGGCCATATCGCTGTATGCCATAAGCAGGAAATAGCCGAACTCGTTGTCCGTGTTCTTTCTTGCATAGTCCGTAACGAGAGCTTTATATTGAGCGTGCAGTGCTTTCAGCTCTTTGAACTCCTGTTGCTGTTCCTCGTCGCTCAGATTATTGTTTTCATAGTGACGGTCAATCCTGCGCTTTATTTCCATCACGCTGTCGTTCATCTCCTGCCATGCGTCGTTGGTCGGAGTGCCTTCCACCCTTGTCTCTTCCGGTTTGGTGGACAGTCTTATGCTGATTGTGCCTGGCTCGATGAAGAAAGGCGAATATATTCCTCTGGGATGTGTGCTGTACACGAGGCGGAACTCAGCGGAGCCGGTCTTTCCTTCTTTCTCAAATTTTCCGTTCTCTATGATGAGCGTGTCCGTTGGTGTGCCTTTGATCGGATTGTCAGTAACGAAAAGTGTGTCGCCGTCGTTCAACATCGGTGCTTCACCATTTATTCTGTATTTGTCAGGCAGTTGGGTAGCGAATAGGTTGCATGCGGTGAGTAGTCCTACTATGGAAACATATAATTTGTTCATGATGAGATATTAGGATTAAGAGATATTGTTATTAGAGTATGTTTGGCTGTTCTTGGTTTTTGTACGGAGATAAAGAAATTAGGGGGGGTGATGCGATTATTCATATAATAATTAGTTACTGATTAATCGTATCACTCCCTGATACAAAGTGGAACGGGTTTATTTGAGCTTTTCGCTGACAAATTCTTCCAGCTCGCTGCCTCGCAGTCCTTTTCTCAGAATTGTTCCGTCGCTGCTGACGACGATGGTGTAGGGGATGGACTGGACGTTGAACATCTGTGCGGCGGCGTTGTTCCAGCCGTTCAGGTCCGAAATTTGCGGCCACTCGATGGAGAAACGTTTTGTCGCATTCTCCCAATCGGTTTTGCGCGAGTCAAGAGAGATGCCGATAATGCCGAGGCCGCTGTCCTTGTGCTTCTTGTACATTTCGACCATCGAAGGCATTTCACGGAGACACGGTCCGCACCAGCTGGCCCAGAAGTCAATCACCGTGATCTTGTTTTTGGCAATCTCGCTGAGTATGGACATGGGGCGCTCGTTGATGTCGTTCATCGTGAAATCGTTCATCTTGCTACCTTCCGCCGTGGCCTTTGAGATGGCGAGCCTTTCCTGAATGGCTTTCACGAGCGGCCGCTCCTGCATTTTCTTGGGCAGCATGCTTATCAGTTGCTGCTTTGAAGCGGCGTCCTTACACTCCGGGTCGTAATACTGTGTGACGAGGAAATAGCCCAGTTCGTTGTCTACGTTCTTCTTGGCATAGCGGAAGACGATGTCCTGCCATTGCCTGATGAGCTTCTGCTGTTTCTCGTTCAGTGCCTTGGCTTCCTCTGCGGTAAGATTGTTGGTGGCCATGTTTTCGGCCATCATGCTGAACTGTAATCCGATGTGACTGAGACTGTCGTTCATCTCCTGCCATTCATTGTTGAGTGAAGAGCCGGAAACCTTTCTGTCTTTCGGGGTGTCTGACAGCGTCAGCTTGATTGTGCCCGGCTCGATGAAGAACGGCGAGCTCATCACTTCCTGATTCTTCTTGCTGTAGATAAGGCACATAAACGTAGAATCGGCTGTTCCTGTCATCTCAAACTTCCCGGCTTGGGCAATCACGGTGTCAACCGGTGCGCCGGTCATGAAGTCGCTGGTGAGGAACAGTGTGTCACCGTCCTGCAGCATGTCGCCGCTGCCGGTTATGCGGTAGGTGCCCGACTGGCAGGATGCGAAAATGCTTCCTGTGACCATCAGGGCGGTTATCGATAATAAAGTCTTCATATTTTTAATTACGAATGTTGAGTTTTGAATTTTGAGTTGTCGGCAAAGCCGATGTTGAATTATAAATTACGAATTATTAGCTGCGCCGATGTTGAGTTACGGGTTACGAATTATAAATTACGAATTGTCGGCTGTCCCGATTACGAATCATACAATCGTGAATTGAGCCTTTTGGCGGAAGGGATGTTCATCGCGCAGCTAATTCCTAATTATATAATTCCTAATCGGCGCAGCCGACAACTCAAAATTCGTAATTTGTTATACGAGATATAGATTACTGATGCTCTCATTGTGAATCACGCGGCGTATGGCCTCGGCAAACATGTCTGCAACAGAGATCTGCTTGACTTTGGCGCAGCGCTGTGAGTAGGGGATGGAGTCGGTGAAGACGATTTCTTCCAGTGATGAGTCCTGTACTCGCTCGCTTGCTGGACCGCTCATGACGCAGTGGGATGCACATGCCCTTACGGTCAGTGCTCCGGCTTCCTTCATGATGTCGGCTGCCTTTGTGATGGTGCCGGCCGTGTCGACCATATCATCTATGATGACCACGTTCTTGCCTTTCACGTCGCCGATAATCTGCATGCTTTCAACCACGTTTGCCCTTGCGCGTGTCTTGTTGCACAGCACGAGCGGACAGCCGAAATATTTGGCATACGTGTTCGCACGCTTTGAGCCGCCGACGTCGGGCGAAGCGATGACCATGTCTTTCAGACGGAGGCTCTGCAGATAGGGCATGATCACGCCGGATGCGTACAGATGGTCTACAGGAACGTCGAAGAAGCCCTGTATCTGGTCTGCGTGCAAATCCATTGTTATCAGTCTGTCAATGCCGGCCACGCGTAGGAGGTCTGCCACCAGCTTGGCACCGATGCTTACTCTCGGCTTGTCTTTGCGGTCCTGACGTGCCCATCCGAAATAAGGTATCACGGCGTTGATTGTTCTTGCCGAAGCCCTCTTGGCTGCGTCTATCATCAGCAGCAGTTCCATCAGATTGTCCGAATTGGGGAATGTGCTCTGTACGAGGAAGACGTCGCGTCCGCGGATAGATTCTTCGTAGGACACGGCAAATTCGCCGTCAGAGAAGTGTGTAATCACAAGTTGACCCAACGGACAACCAAGGCTTTGGCAAATCTTCTCTGCCAGATATCTCGTGTTGGTACCCGAGAAAACCATGTAGGAGTTTTGTGCACTCATTTTGTTTGTCAGTTTGTATGAATTGATACAGTGTTATTATCCTTTTCTATCCCACAGCCTTGCGTATTTTCTCAAAGTGCGTGATGAGATTCTTATAGTCCAACTGATTGTGTATGTCGAACCTGTTCCACAGGTCGCCGCATATCACAACGCCGCCAAATCCCAAATCCTTTGCTACGTGCAGGTTGTCGAGATTCATTCCTCCCAGTGCATATACATGTCTGTCAATCAGTCCGCGTCTGGAGGCTTCCTTCAGTTCCTCCTGAGAGAACGCCGCTTTCTGCTCCGTGTCGGTCTGAGAGTTGAATACATTGCCTAAAAAGACATAGTCCGATTTCTTCTTGGCTTCCTTCAGCTGGTCCAATACACGGCAGGTCCTGCTGATGCGGCCTTTATATCTGGCCGGCATCTCAGTCTTGTCATTGTCAAGATGAATGCCTTTCAGACCGTATTCATCCTTCAGATAAAAATTGTCGTGAACCGTAATCTTGTCATAATAATCGTCGGACAAGAGTGTGAGTAGCCGTTCGGAATACATAGGCTCAGCCATAGGTTTGCAGAGGTGTAAGTTGTCCAGTCCCTCATCGAAAAGTGATGCGAGTATTTTGTCTTCCTCCACAAAGAATGTGGGCTTAGTCATGATTATGAGTTTCATCTTGTGACTATCTCTTTTCGGTTTGCAAACTTACACATTTTTTTCGACTTATCGGTCTGTTTGGCTGAAAAATGTGGGCGGAGGCATAATCTTTTGATATATTTGGATGTGGGGTATTCGGGGAAGGAGGACTGTGGAGGGAGGAGAGAGAATTGCTTTGTATTAATCCGATAAGCGCGGATTTCTTTTTTTGATTTTGTTACACGGCTCACGTAACGGTGTTACATGGCCCGCAACAGAGGCACGGAGACACAGAAAAACGGAGACACTGAGCTCTATTGTCCTCTGTGTCTCCGTTTTTCTCTGGGTTAAAGTATAATAAAGACTTGCCTATTTGCTTGACGGTGAATGAAAGAGGCGTGTCCGACAAAGGCAATTCTCCCTTCTCTCTCCACACTCCTCCCTCATCGAAAAACCTATCAGATGCTCTTGAGGTCTATCGTCTGCGTCAGCTTGCGCTTGGCGTCGGTCACCTTGAGCGTCATTGTGCCGGCAGTCTTCGTGCTTCGCACCACGACGACAAGCTGTCCGCCGAAGAGTTTCATCTGCGGCTGGGTGAACGGTTCGAGCGACGTTGCGTCTCCGTTGCATGCCGCCTGATACGAACCTTCGCCCGTGACCTCGAACGTCAGCTGGTCGTCAGCTGTTGGACATAGGTTTCCGTCTTTGTCGATGAGTGTGACCGTGACGAAAGCCACGTCGTTGCCGTCGGCTTTCAACGTTTTTGCTTCACTGTCGGCATATTCGGCCGAGAGCTGGAGCTGGGCCGGAGCGCCGGCTGTGCGTCTGCTTTCCTCACCGATTTTGTTTCCGTTTTCGTCGAACACGACAACGCGAATCTCACCCGGCTCATATTTCACGTCGTTCCAGCGCAGGCGGTAGCGGTCGAGCCGTCCCTCGCGGTTCTTGCGCACGCGGCCCTGGCTCTTGCCGTTGATGAACAGCTCGCCCTCAATGCCGTCCGTATAGCAGTAGACGGGAGTCACCTTTCCCTTGCGCTCCGGCCATGTCCAGTGGGGCAGGAGGTGAACGGTGTGTTCCTTGGTGTTCCACTTGCTGCGGTACAGATAATATCTGTCCTTGGGCAGACCGGCTAGGTCGCATATTCCGAAATAGCTGCTGCGGCTTGGCCAATATTCGTCATACGGGGTCGGCTCGCCCAGATAGTCGTAGCCCGTCCATACAAACTCGCCTATAACCTTGTCGTAGTCGTCCTGCCAGCGCCAGTCGTCGTCGGGCAGATTGCTCCACGAGCAGTATTCCGTGTCGTAGCCCGAGCACTGACCGTCGGCGTATGTCTTCTTGTTGGAGATTTCCACCGGGAATTTATATACGCCGCGCGAACTTACCGTCGACGCCGTCTCGGAACCGAGCAGGAAGCCCTGCGGCAGTTCCTTCAGTCCTTTCTCATATTTGTGAAGACGGTAGTTGAAGCCCGGAACGTCCATCACCTGGGCAAATCCCGTCTTCATCGCGTTGTCCACGCGGTCCATTCCCTGCGTCACCGTGCGTGACGGGTCGAGACGGTGGCAGATGTCCTGAAGGCGGCGGGCAATCTCCTTGCCGCCTTTCATGCCCTGTTCCGGAATCTCGTTGCCGATGCTCCACATGATGATTGACGGATGGTTGCGATGGTTCTTCACGAGATTCTCAATGTCGCGGCCGCTCCATTCGTCGAAGAAGCGGGCGTATCCGTTCCGGCACTTTGCATATTTCCACATGTCGAAGCTTTCGGCCATGACCATCATGCCCAGCGAGTCGCAGATGTCCATCTGCATCGTCGACGGCATGTTGTGGGCCGTGCGTATGGCGTCACATCCCATCGCTTTCATCATCTTTATCTGACGGATGAGCGCCGCCTTGTTCACCGCCGCTCCCAGCGGGCCGAGGTCGTGGTGGAGACAGACGCCCTTCAGCTTGCGTGTCTGCCCGTTGAGCTGGAAACCGCCGTCTTTCGTAACCGTCACCGTGCGTATTCCGACGTTGGTCGTCTGCTGGTCGATCAGCCTGTTGTTGCGGAAGAGCTTTGTCACCAGCTTGTAGAGGTAGGGCGATTCCGGCGACCATAGCTGCGGCTTCCTTATGTTCATCACCGTCTCGATGTCTCCCGTCTCTGTCTGTCCGCAGTGGCTCTCGGCTACGATAAAGCCTTTCTGGTCGTAGAGGGCGATGTTCACGCCGATGTTTCCGTCCTTCAGGTTGCCCGCCACCTTCGTGCTCACCTTCATCTCGGCCGTCTTCTTGTCGGCGCGTGTCGTATAGGCGAACGTCTCGAAGGTCTCAAACCGTGCGTCGCCCGTCGTGATGAGCTTCACCGGACGGTAGATTCCGCCTCCGGGATACCACCGGCTGCTCTCCTCGACGTTCTTCAGGTCGACCTCGACGAGGTTGTCGCCAGCCTTGACGAACGGCGTGATGTCAACCTTGAAAGCGTTGTATCCGTAGGCCCAGTATCCTGCCCGCTGGCCGTTGACGCTCACCGTCGGCTCGCTCATGGCACCGTCGAACACCAGCTCGGCATGGCTGCAGCCGGCCGGAACCGTCACCGTCGTCCGATAGTGACCCTCGCCAATCCATGGCAGGGCGCCCGAACGGCCCGACTTCTCCGTCTTCTCCTTTTCTCCGTTCTGCTCGATGGCCACGGTTTGGAGGTCCCATTTCTTGTCAAAAGGCCCGCTGATGGCCCAGTCGTGGGGAACGGCCACGTTTTCCCATTGCGCCTTGTCACGTGAAAATGCCCAGCCGTCGGCCAGTGTTGTCTCGTGGCGCTGTGCTGCCGCCGATGCCGCTACCGACAGGGCGAACAATAAAAGTCTGTTTCTCATATAGCTATATTATTTCAAGTAAGTATTCATTGTTACTTTATAATAAGTTTTTTGCAGAGACACTTCAGACACAGAGGACAATATGACTCTGTGTCTGAAGTGTTCAAAGTATAAACTAATTGTTGCAACATACTTAGTAGTCCGTTATATATATGTAATAATGTGTAGTCTTGCCGCCGTCGCGTCTTCCGTCGTCCTTACAGCGGCATGCCTGATGTTTGTTTTCTGCAAATATAACATATTTTCGCCGAAACGGCAAATCTTCGATATAAAAGAAGCGTTTCCGTCTCTCAAATTCTCTGTTCCGTGTTGTTAAGCCGCAGCATGCGTTCGGGAACGTGTGTCACGATGGCGTCGGTTATGGTGTCCAGCACAGCCTTCCGTATGAACTTCCCGGTCGTCAGCATGACCACCTCGCGCACGGGGATGGGCAGCCCGAAAGGCCGTGCCAGCTCTTTCTGCTGCGGTGACAGCTGTTCAAGAGCCAGTTCTGGAATGAACGTGATGCCGTTGCCGCTTTCCACCATACGCATGAAAGTCTCGATGCTTCCCAGCAGATAGTTGGATTTGCTTTTGTCGGCCGCTTTCAGCTGGCAGAATTTCACGAGTTGGTCCCTGAAGCAGTGGCCTTCGTCCAGCAGCCAGAGCGATTCGTTCCTTATGTCGGAGACCACGATGTGGCGGTTGGAGAACAGAGGGGATTCGCGCGAGACGTATGCTACAAACTGTTCGTAGTAGAGCCTCGTCTGATTGAAACCGTCCAGTCCGCTGACGCTGACCGCCACGGCGGCGTCGATTTCCCCGCGCGTTAGTGCTTCCTTTATGTCTCCGGTCTTCATTTCCGTTACGTGGAGGTTGAGTTCGGGAAACTTCCTGCCCAGCCACGGCATAACCCTCGGCAGCAGATAGGGAGCTATGGTCGGCAGAATTCCCAGCCGGAATGTGCCGCGGAGCGAGTGCTGCTGCTCCGCGATGATGTACTTAATCCTGCGTTCACAGTCCAGCATGGCCTGGGCCTCTTCAATCACGAGCTGGCCGGTGGGAGTCGGTTCCACCAGCTGCGATGAGCGTTCAAACAGGGTCACGCCCAGTTCCTCTTCGAGTTTGCGTATCATGGCGCTGAGCGTAGGCTGCGTCACGCCGCATTCCTTGGCGGCCCGCGCGAAATGGCGCAGCCGGCTGACCGCCGTTATGTATTGCATCTGTTGCAGTGTCATATCCGTTTCGTTTTTTGCAAAGATAGTGCAAACGGGCGCAATGTGAACTTGTTCACAAATTATTCGCGGGTTCATAAACACGTGCCGAGTGCAGCTTATCTTATGCAAAGATAGTCAAAATATCCGTCGGCGATGCCTCCGATAGATATTTTCTATTCTTTGAGTGAATTATTCTATCGGATTTTTATCGTCCGTGTCGGTTCTTACGCTTATCTTTGCATCATGAAGAGTGGTCCGCCGCAACGGTGCTACGATGTAGTCCTTGCATGGTGACCGCTATCATGAACGACAGAACAACAACATTAATATACATAGAATTATGAAGACATTGAAAGGAACAAAGACAGAGAAGAACCTGATGGAGGCTTTCGCCGGAGAATCTCAGGCCCGTAACAAGTATTCTTATTTCGCCTCAAAGGCAAAGAAGGAAGGCTATCAGCAGATTGCAGCTCTCTTTGAAGAGACTGCCGCCAACGAGAAGGAGCACGCCAAACTGTGGTTCAAGTATCTTGAAGGTGGGGCAATTCAGGACACGATGACCAATCTGAAGGCTGCCGCAGAGGGTGAGAACTATGAGTGGACCGACATGTACGACCGCATGGCGCGTGAGGCAGAGGAAGAGGGCTTCACCGAAATAGCAGCGAGGATGCGCGGCGTGGCCGCCATCGAGAAGGCACACGAGGAGCGTTATCGCCGTCTGCTGGCCAACATCGAGAACGGTCTCGTCTTCTCACGCGACGGTGACACCGTATGGCAGTGCCGCAACTGCGGCCATATCGTCATCGGCAAGAAAGCTCCCGAGGTATGTCCTGTATGCGACCACGCACAGAGCTACTTCGAGATCAAGGCCGAAAACTATTGATGAACCGCTCTTTCCGCGGTCTGATACCCTGCAACATGACACGGTTGCAGGGTATTTTTTATTGCCCATCCCAATCTCCGTAGCGTGATTGTAGCCAGAAGCCTTATCTGTTTCGCGTTTTTTTGTACTTTTGCACTCCGGTTGTTTCAGGATACTTCGTGTTTTAGAAGAAGATTTATCGTGCTTTATGAGAAAAGGTATAAAGAAAAGTATTATGAAAGAAAAGATTGTTTCGTTCTGCTGGCAGCATCTTCTGTTGCTGTTTTCCCTGTTTGTCATGACCGTCGGCGTGGCCGTATGCGTGCGTTCGCAGTTGGGGTCGAGCGTGATTAGCGTCTTGCCATACGTGTTTGAGACTGCCGGAAGTCAGGGGCTTGTTCCGGAGCTGACCATCGGCCAGTACGTTATGTCTACGGACTGGCCCGGTTCATCTATGGCAGCCATTGATGTCCGTGAATCTTTATGGTAACTAAGGATAATGCAGCTGGCCGACGCCAGACAGGAGTAGGTCCCTTGCACTCTACGTCGGATTTGCAATCACGGCGGGAATAAAAAAAACGCGGGGCCACAGAGAGTTTCGAAAGATGGAAACTCTCTGTGGCCCCGCATTTATGGGGTTTGGGTGAATATGATAAGATGGCTTATTTCGCAGACTCAAACTCTTTGAGGAAGCGGGTGTCGTTCTCGGAGAACATGCGCAGGTCGCTCACCTGATATTTCAGGTTCGTGATACGCTCGACGCCCATACCGAACGCGTAGCCGCTGTAGACCTTGCTGTCGATGCCGCACTGTTCCAGCACGTTCGGGTCGACCATTCCGCAACCGAGGATTTCGACCCATCCCGTGTGCTTGCAGAAGCCGCATCCCTTGCCTCCGCAGATGTGGCAGGAGATGTCCATCTCGGCGCTCGGCTCCGTGAAGGGGAAGTAGCTGGGGCGCAGACGTATCTTTGTGTCCGTTCCGAACATCTCGCGGGCAAACGAGAGGAGCACCTGCTTCAGGTCAGTGAACGATACGTTCTTGTCGATGTAGAGTCCTTCGACCTGATGGAAGAAGCAGTGGGCGCGGGCCGTGATGGCCTCGTTGCGGTAGACGCGGCCGGGGCAGATGATGCGGATGGGTGGCTTCTGGGAGGTCATGACGCGTGTCTGCACGGAGGAGGTGTGTGTGCGGAGGAGGACATCGGG
>USFX01000038.1 GCA_900553965.1 uncultured Prevotella sp. | reverse complement strand
CGTTGTCGGCCCGCCCGTCGTAGTTGAGCTCGTATGTCCGGCCGCATGTGGCGCATTTCACGGCCTGCCCGTTCGCCGTCCACGCCAGGGGGAAGGCCGTTCCGCTGCGCTCGTTCAGACAGTTGGGGCACTGGCTGTCGTAGGCTTTCAGTCCGTTGAACGTCGAGCAGCCGACGATGATGGAGTTGTTGGCGCCCATGTTCCCCACGAGATAGTTTTCCTCTGCTGTCGTCAGGGGAACGGTCTCCGTGTCGCGGCCGTTGTTGCTGCTGACGTTGAGACTCGTCATGCTTCCCTTGCGCACGGCGTCGACGCGCGTGTACGACCCGGGATTGTCCAGCGCGAGCGTTATCAGGCTCGTCGGGTGAATCTGGGTGTTGAACGTGAAGCGGCAGGGATATTCCGTGCTGTACTGCTCCTGCGCGTCGTCGCTGCACGCCGTCAACAGAACGGCCAGCATGGCGAAGACCGCGGCCATACAGTCGTTCACCCGTCTTGACAAGCTTCCGGATAAGTAAGTATTCATTATTATTTTATAATAAGTTTTTTGAACACAGAGACACGGAGACACAGAGTTATATTTTCCTCTGTGTCTCCGTGTCTCTGTGTTCAAAGTATAAACTAATTGTTGCAACATATTTATTATGGCATTGAAGCCATTCATCCACCGCGTCCTCATGACAGCAGCCTCCTTTCGGCCTCGTCCACCTGTGCGAAGTTGAATCCGCCGTTGATAGAGTCCATCAGCGCCGTGATGCGGTCGTTGCAGAGCCGGCCGATGCTGCCCTCGTGGGTATGGCGGATGTTCTTGTCGGGTGTGAAGTTGCCGGCCTCGATGTCCAGTCCCACCTTCTTGTATGCGTCGCGGAAGGGCATGCCCTCGGCGGCGAGACGGTTGACCTCCTCGACGGAGAACATCGGGTCGTAGATCTTGTTGTCCAGTATATGTTCGTTGACCTCGATGCGGCTGACAATCCATGTGGCCATCGCCAGACAGTCCTTCATCTCTTCGAAGGCCGGGAGGAACACCTCCTTTATTATTTGAAGGTCTCGGAAATAGCCTGTCGGCAGATTGTTCATTATCAGCGTTATCTGCTGCGGCAGCGCCTGCAGCTTGTTGCTCTTGGCGCGTATCAGCTCGAAGACGTCGGGGTTCTTCTTGTGCGGCATTATCGAGCTACCCGTCGTACACTCCTTCGGAAGCCGTACGAACGCGAAGTTCTGGCTGTTGAACATGCAGGCGTCGTAGGCCAGCTTGGCCAGCGTGCCCGCCACGGAGGCCAGCGCGAAGGCCACGTTGCGCTCGGTCTTGCCACGTCCCATCTGAGCGTAGACCACGTTATAGTCCATCGTGTCGAAGCCCAGCAAATCCGTCGTCATCTGACGGTTGAGCGGGAACGACGAGCCGTAGCCGGCGGCCGAGCCGAGCGGGTTGCGGTTGGTCATGCGCCATGCGGCCTGAAGGAAGAGCATATCGTCGGTGAGGCTCTCGGCATGTGCTCCGAACCACAGTCCGAAAGAGCTGGGCATGGCCACCTGCAGGTGGGTATAGCCGGGCATGAGCACGTCCTTGTGCTCCTCGCTCTTGGCTATCAGTGCGCGGAACAGTCCGTCGACGGCCTCGGCCACCTCGCGCAGCTCATGACGGATGAAGAGCTTGAGGTCGACGAGCACCTGGTCGTTGCGTGAGCGTCCGCTGTGAATCTTCTTTCCCATGTCGCCCAGCCTTCGGGTGAGCATCAGCTCGACCTGCGAGTGGACGTCTTCGACGCCGTCTTCAATCTCAAACCGCCCGTCGAGACACATCTTATATATATCCTTCAGCTCAGCTACAAGCTGTGTCAGCTCGTCCCGTTCCAACAGCCCGATGCTTTCGAGCATGGTGATGTGGGCGATGGAGCCCATCACGTCGTAGGGCGCGAGATAGAGGTCCATCTCGCGGTCGCGGCCGACGGTGAACCGTTCTATCTCGGCGTTCACCTCAAAGTTTTTCTCCCAAAGTTTGTTTGCCATTGCTTCGTATAATTTTCGTATTATTTTTAATCCGCGGGTATGTTTGTTCTGTTCCGCGGACATGTATTGTCTATGTCGCGGACATATTGGTGCAAAAATACGAAATAAAACTTATAATTACGAATTATTGGATTAATAAAAGCCTCTTCCGATATTTGGGGTGATACATCCGCACGCTCCTCCACGCAGGGTAGGGACATATCATGACAAATCCGCATCGTAGGGTGTGAGACGCCACAATGTGACGTCTCTACAATACCCTTCATCCGCCCTAACATCCTCCTTCACCCGCTGGCTCCTCCCCTTTGGGGAGGCCGGGAGGGGCTTTTAGGTCGGGAGGGGCTGCCCCTTTGTCCTCCTTTTTCCTGTTTTTAAGCCCACGAGAGTGGGGACTTTCTGAAATTTTTCTGCCTCGCTCTCAAATATCGCAAATACGCGCGTCATAAAAACCGGGGTGTTTTGTGATTCTATATTTACATGATTTCTAACTTCCTCATTCATAGTTACATACAAATGGCGTCAGCTCTCCCTCCCCTTGGGGAGGGCCGGGGTGGGGTCCCGTAAGGCCCTCCCGGCTCTGCAACGGGGCCTCCGCGGCGTTGCAACGGGGGCCTCGTTGCAACACGACAAGGCCGCCGCCGCAACCCCGGGAGGGCCTTACGGCAGCGAAACGGTAGCTTTTCAGAACAAAAACGGCAAGCAAAAAACCGCCGTTTTCTTCGCTCCGGACGAGCTGTAAGGGCCTCGCGGGGATGTGACGGGACGAAAAAGCGTCAAAACACGCATGGCGGCCGTCGGCCGTAAGGGCCTTACGGCTCTTCCGAAGCAGGAAAAACGCGCTGAAACGGAAGTTTTTGCGGACGGAATTTTGTAAGGATAAAAGCCCTCCCGACCTCCCCCAAATGGGAGGATAGGAGGGGCTTGTTAGGAGGGGCTTTTAGGTCGGGAGGGGCCTTTTCTCCCAAATTTTATGTACTTTTGCACCATCATGCAGAAACAAATACCTCCCGGAAGCATCGACGTGATTGTGTTTGATGCCGACGACACGCTCTGGGACTGCCAGTCCCACTTCGCCGACGTCGAGCGGCGCTACTGCGGGCTGCTCTCGGAATATGGCGACGCCGACACTATTGCCGGCGAACTGTTCCGCACGGAAGCCGCGAACATGGAGCTTTTGGGCTACGGAACGAAGGCGTTCACGCTGTCGCTCGTCGAAAATGCCGTCAGCGTCAGCCGCGGGCGTGTCACGGGCGACGAGATTGGGAGCATCGTCGCCATGGGCAAGGAGCTTCTTTCGTTGCCCGCCACGCCACTGGCGGGAGTCACCGAGACGCTCCGGCGCCTGACCGGTGTGAGGAAAGCGGTCTTCACCAAGGGTGAGCTGCTCGACCAGCAGAACAAGTTGCGGCGCTCCGGACTGGAGTCGTTCTTCGTCCATGTCGAGATTGTCTCAGACAAGACCCCTGATGCCTATCGCGACTTGTGTCGCCGGATGTGCGTCGCTCCCGGCCGGACGCTCATGGTCGGAAACTCCTTCCGCAGCGACATTGCCCCCGCGTTGGCCGCTGGGGCGTGGGCTGTCCATGTCCCGTTCCACGTCACGTGGCAGCTCGAAGTGACCCGCGAGTTCGACCACGAGAGGCTGGTGAGACTGACAGAGCTGTCGCAACTGACGGAAATTATGATTTAGAGGATGTCGCATTCTTATTCACCGTAGGGACAAAGACAAGATCATGTCCCTACGGTGAATAAGAATGCGGATGTATCACCACAAATGTCGGAAGATACTATATGTTTAAATCCAATTTTGAACATCCTGCCTTTCATCGCAATTTAGTTCTTGTAGTTTTTTGACGGCGGACGTTCGGGTGTGTAACGTCAGTGCGCTTCGAGCCAGTTGGCGCCCCATCCGCAGTCCGCCGTGAGCGGCACCTGCATGGGGAACGCGCCCTCCATCTCCTCCATGACGATGCGTTCGACGCGCTCCTTCTCTTCCGGAAGGACGGAGAAGTTCAGTTCGTCGTGAACCTGGAGAATCATCTTGCTCTTCAGGTTCTCCTCGCGGAAGCGGCGGGCGATGCGTATCATGGCCACCTTGATGATGTCGGCGGCCGTTCCCTGTATGGGTGCGTTGATGGCGTTGCGCTCGGCAAATCCGCGCACGGTGGCGTTCCTTGAGTTTATGTCCGGAAGATAGCGGCGGCGTCCGAAGAGCGTCTCCACGTAGCCATGGCTGCGGGCTGTCTCCTTCGCCTGCTCCATATACTGATGGACGGCGGGGAACGACTCGAAATAGCCGTCGATGAGCCGCCGCGCCTCGTCGCGGCTGATGTCCAGACGCTCGGCCAGTCCGAACACCGTTATGCCGTAGATGATGCCGAAATTGGCCCGTTTGGCCTTCGTGCGCTGGTCGCGGGTGACGCTGTCGAGCGCCTCCTTATATATCTTTGCGGCCGTTGCTGCGTGGATGTCGTGCCCCTCGCGGAAGGCTTCGACCATGTTCTCGTCGCCCGAAAGATGGGCCATCACGCGCAACTCAATCTGACTGTAGTCTGCTGAAAAGAACAGACATCCTGGCTCCGGAACGAAAGCCTTGCGTATCTCCTTTCCGTCCTCGCCGCGAACGGGTATGTTCTGGAGGTTCGGGTCGCTCGAAGAGAGGCGTCCCGTGGCCGTCACGGTCTGATTGAACGACGTGTGGATGTGGCCCGTACGCGGGTTGATAAGCTTCGGGAGAGCGTCGACGTAGGTTCCGAGGAGCTTCTTCAATCCTCTGTGTTCCAGTATGTCTGCGACAATCGGATGCTTGCTTTTGAGCGTCTGGAGCACCTCCTCGCTCGTCACAAACTGGCCGGTCTTGGTCTTCTTCGGCTTCTCCACAATCTTCATCTTGCTGAACAGTACGTCGCCCACCTGACGCGGCGAGGCTATGTTGAACGTCTCGCCAGCCTGGTCGTATATCCGCTGTTCAATCTCCTCCATCCGCGCTGTCAGAACATTTGACGTTTCGGCGAGCGCATCGGTGTCGATTCTCACGCCCTCCAGCTCCATTTCGGCCAGCACGGGCATGAGCGGCATCTCTATTTCGCGGAACAGCCGGTCGGCGCCGAGCCGCGTCAGTTCCGGTTCGAGCACGTTCTTCAGACGCAGAGTGATGTCGGCGTCCTCGGCGGCATATTCATAGACCGCGCTCGGCGGGAGGTCGCGCATCGACTTCTGCCCCTTGCCCTTCGGACCGATGAGCTGGTCGATGTGGATGGTCTGGTAGTTGAGATAGGTCTCCGCCATGTAGTCCATGTTGTGGCGGAGCTCCGGCTGGATGAGATAGTGGGCAATCATGGTGTCGAACATCTCGCCCGCCAGACGGACACCATAACGCCGCAAGACCTTCAGATCGTACTTGAGATTTTGTCCGACCTTGAGGATTGCGGCGTTTTCGTATAGCGGTTTGAATATGTTAACAATTCTTTGAGCTTCTTCACGTTCGGTCGGAACGGGCACATAAAACGCCTCTTTTTCCTTCACGGCGAAGCTCAAACCGACGAGTTCGGCCTCGATTGCGTCCGTCGAGGTCGTCTCCGTGTCCAGACTGAGAATTTCATTTGTCATGAAATAGTCACAAATTTTGAGCATTTCCGCCTCATTATCAATGAGTTGATAGTCGTGAGGGGTCGTCGAAAGGGCCTCAAAACTTGAAAATTCTGCGTCGCCTGCCCCGTCGGGCGCAAATTCTTCAAAAAAATCGAGCTGCCCGTTGACGGGTTTTGACTTATTTTCAGGTTTTTTAAGAACCTTGTTTGCGAGGCTCTTAAATTCCAGTTCTTCGAAGATTTGGGTCAGCCGCGCCTCGTCCGGCTCGGCGATGAGGAGTGCGTCGAGGTCGAGCGCGATCGGGACGTCGGTCTTGATGGTGGCGAGAAACTTTGAGAACTCAATCTGCCGGCGGTTGTCCTCCACCTTTTTCTTGATGGCACCCTTGAGCCGGTCGGTCGAGGCGAGCAGACCGTCGATGCTTCCGAATTCGGTGATGAGCTTGACGGCGGTCTTCTCTCCGACACCCGGACAGCCCGGGATGTTGTCCGACGAGTCGCCCATCAGTCCGAGCAGGTCGATCACGCGGAGTGGGGTGGGGATGCCATACTTCTCGCAGACCTCCTTCTCTCCGAGTATCTCATATCCCGCGTCGCCGTATCTCGGCCGATACATGAAGACATTCGGCCGGACGAGCTGGCCGTAGTCCTTGTCGGGCGTGAGCATATAGGTCGTCACTCCGGCCTCGCCCGCCTTGGTGGCGAGTGTTCCGATGACGTCGTCGGCCTCATAGCCGGCCACTTCGAGGATAGGGATGCGGAAGGCCTGGAGTATGTCCTTTATAATAGGTACTGACTTCTTGATGTCCTCCGGGCATGCTTCGCGCTGGGCCTTATATTCCGGATAGGCTTCATGGCGGAAGGTCGGACCAGCCGGATCGAAGGCCACGCCGATGTGGGTGGGTCTTTCCTTGGTCATCACCTCGTTGAGCGTGTTGACAAATCCCATTACGGCCGAGGTGTTGAGCCCTTTTGAGTTTATCCTCGGATTTTTGATGAAAGCATAGTACGAGCGGTATATCAGCGCGTAGGCGTCTATGAGGAACAGTTTATCCATAATTCTATTTAAATTTAAGCGTAAAATTACGAAAAAGTAATCATTATCCCAATAAAAATCAGTATTTTTGCCATAAATTTGATTCGATGGACTATTTATCACGGATTAAGAAACCGATAGAAAGCGATTTGGACGATTTCAACGGGATGTTTGGCGAGGCGATGTCCCATCCCGACGGTCTGCTCTCACAGGCTTTGGAGCATATCCGCCGTCGCACGGGCAAGCGAATGCGTCCGATGCTCATCATGCTTATGGCCCGGAATTACGGCCGTGTGACCGCAGTGACGCAGAACGCGGCGTTGGGGCTGGAGCTGCTCCACACGGCGAGTCTTGTCCACGATGATGTGGTGGACGAGAGTAGCGAGAGACGGGGACAGGCGTCGGTCAACGCCACATACAACAATCAGGTGGCGGTGCTCGTCGGCGACTATCTTCTCTCAACGGCGCTGCTCCGTGTGGCGTGCACGCAGAACCTTACAATCGTGGAATATCTCTCCGAACTGGGGCGTACATTGGCCGGCGGTGAGATACTCCAATTGTCCAACATACAGAATCAAGAGATTTCGGAAGACGTTTATTATCAGGTAATTAGGCAGAAAACGGCAGCCCTGTTCGAGGCCTGCTGCGCCATGGGCGCGCTCTCGGCCGGCGCTTCCGAGGCAGAGATTGAGGCGGCAAAGGCTTTCGGCCGCAATCTCGGCATAATTTTCCAGATACGCGACGACATCTTCGACTATTATGATTCGGCCGAGATCGGCAAACCCACGGGAAACGATATGGCCGAAGGCAAGCTGACCCTGCCCGTCATCCATGCCGTCAACAACTCTCCTCATCAGTCCATCCGAACCTTGGCCGGCAAGGTCAAGAACCGCACGGTGACGCCCGATGAAATCGCCGTTTTGGTGGATTACACCAAGGCTCACGGCGGCATTGCATACGCCGAGCGCCGCATGGACGACTTTCGCCGCGAGGCTCAGGCATTCATCGACGGCCATGTGGCGGACGGAGACATACGCGATGCACTCAGCGCATATCTGGAGTATGTGATTGAGAGGAAGAAATGATAACGGAGTTCTTTCTGCCACGGAGCTCCTAAAAGCCCCCTATAGTCCCCCAAGGGGGGGCACTGGGAGGGTGAAGGGAAGTCATTATGATTTTAAATAAGCAGATATTTGCGCAATAAAAAGCTCTCTATAATCTCAAGATGAGACTATAGGGAGCTTTCTTTTATAATTCTCCGTTCCCTTCACCCATTCAGTGTCCCCCTTTGGGGGACTATAGGGGGCTCTTTTTTTGGGGCTCTTTATGTCCCGTTCTCAGAAGAACTTCGTCTCTTCGCCGGTTATCTCGCTGAGCAGCATGTTGGCGAGGCGGCTGGTGCCGAGGCGGAACCACTGGTTGGTGAGCCATTTCTCGCCCAGAACCTCCTTGACGATGGTGTAGTAGATGAGGGCATCCATGACGGAATTGATGCCTCCGGCGGGCTTGAAGCCTATCTGTATGCCGGTCTCATTGTAATATTCCTTGATGGCCTGGCACATCACGTATGCGGCCTCGGGCGTGGCGGCGGGTTCGAGCTTTCCCGTGCTCGTCTTGATATAGTCGGCGCCGGCATACATTGCGATGATGGAGGCGCGCTTGATGTTCTCGGCAGTCTTCAGGCATCCCGTCTCCAGAATGACCTTCAGCTTGTGGTCGCCGCAGACCTGCTTGAGCTCGCTGATTTCGTCGGCGACGCTCTCATAGTCGCCGCTGAGGAACTTTCCGACGGACATGACCATGTCAATCTCCGTTGCACCGTCCTTCAGCGCCAGTGCCGTCTCGGCCACCTTCACTTCGAGGAGGGCCTGAGAGGAGGGAAAACTACCTGACACACAGGCCACTTCCACGCCGTCGACTTCCAGTGTCTGGCTCACGGTGTTGGCGAAACACGGATAGACGCAGATGGTCGCCACGTGTGGCAGGTCGGGGTAGGCGTCGTCGAAATCGTTGACGCGCTCGGTGAAGGCCATCACGCTCTCGTCGGAGTCGGTGGTCTTCAGCGTGGTCAGCTCGATGCTGCCCATGAGGAATTTCTTCACCTCGGGCGTGTCGTTCTCGTGAACGCGCTCGGCGATGATTTTCTTTACTGCCTCGCGCACGTCCCCGTCGGAGATGTTGAGGTCATACTTGCTCAGTGCATCCTCGTAGATGCTCTTCTTCGGGCTGTGGTCATGATGATGTCCGCAGCCGCAATGTCCTGCATGATTGTCGCTCATAATGTCTTTCTTTTTCTTGATATTGTTTCTCTTTGTTCTTATTCTTTTCTATGGTGTCTCCACTTCTTTATGTCTTGCCTGTGCTCATAGAAGATTTTCTTTATTTCTTCGCGAAGTTCTTCTTCAGAAATATTGAGCTCGCTCAGTAAGCGTTCCATGGCTGTATTCTTCGGGCTGTGGTCATGAAATCGTACGCAGCCGCAATTTTCCTCATGATTGTCACTCATAATTTTCTATCTTCATTGAGTCAGTGTTCATCTTCGTTCCGTCTCTTTCAGCTTCGGGTTGTTCCTGTGCCTGTGCCTGTCCCGGCGTGTTTTCTTCTCAATGTTCCTGCGGAAAGCCTCGGTGAGGTCCACGCCGGTCTGGTTGGCGATGCAGAGCAGCACCCAAAGAACGTCGGCCATCTCGTCTCCGAGGTCATGCTTCTCACCCTCCTTGAAGCTCTGGTCGCCGTATGTGCGGGCCATGATACGCGCCATTTCGCCCACTTCCTCGGTCAGTACGGCCATGTTCGTGAGCTCGGAGAAATAGCGCACGCCATACTCCTTTATCCATTCGTCGACGATGCGCTGGGCGTCTCTGATGCTTATGTTCTCTTCCATCTCAATTCTTTTTCTTCTCTCGGCCCTTCCGCCGGTTATAATTCATAATTTATACTTTATAATTTGAACAAGGAATGAGTCTTCTGGCGAGGATTCATTCCTTGTTCTTCGTGTCCATGCAGATTGTGACCGGCCCGTCGTTGAGCAGCTCGACCTTCATGTCAGCCCCGAATTCGCCTGTTCCGACGGGTCGTCCGATGGCCTCGGAAAGCTCCCGGCAGAAACTCTCGTAGAGCGGAATGGCGGTCTCGTGGCGTGCTGCGCGGAGCCATGACGGGCGGTTTCCTTTCTTATATGACGCCATCAGCGTGAACTGGCTAACGACCAATGCCTCGCCGCCGATGTCGATTATGGGTAGGTTCATGACGCCCTCACCGTCGTCGAAGACCCTCAGTCCGGCAACCTTGCGGACGAGCCAGCTGACATCATCGGCGGTGTCCTCCTCGCAGATGCCGAGCAGTATCAGAAAACCGCGGCCGATGGCCGATTTCACCGTGCCGTCAATCGTTACCGAGGCGTGGGCTACGCGTTGTATGACTATTCTCATGCCGATATGTTTTTAGCTAAATACAAATGTACAATAAAAACGTGAGAATGGAACAACGACGGGGCGAAAAAATGGCGAAAGCTGCGGAAAACGCGTCGTCCGGCGTGCTTCCGGCCCATAAATGACAAAGGTCCGTCCGGCTTTTTGTCTGCCGGACGGACCTCATTCTTCACTCTTTATTCTTTATTCTTCACTCTTCATTCTTCATTTTTCGTTCTTCATTTTTCGTTCTTCACCATCACCTTCTTTCCGTTGATGATGTTCAGACCTGTCTTCGGTCCGTTGAGCTTGCGTCCGTTGAGGTCATAATATGTGTTCTGCCGTGCGCCGCCATCGGCCTTGATGTCCTTTATTCCCGACATGTCCATGCCCTGAATGTTCGTGAAGTTCTTCCACGGATCCGTTGTCCGGTATGTCTCCGCGGCCTCCATGGGGACATAGAGCGTTGCGGCCTGATAGGAGTTGGCGTCAAAGCTATCCCCGTTGGCAGAGGGAGGCGTCGCATTCAATAAGTAAATCGAAGTCAGACCGCAGTTACGGAAAGGCAGATAGCCGATTTTCGTGACGCTGCCGGGTATCGTGACCGAAGTCAGGTTGGTGCAGCCGTCGAACGCAAATCTTCCGATGGCATCGAGGCCATCGGAAATGACGACAGAAGTGAGGCTGGTGCATTGGGCAAAAGCCAAGCTCATATCGGACGTCACGCCCTCAGGTATGACAAGGTCAGTGACCAGTTCTCCGTTCAGATAGAGATTATGGGCATGGAATAGAGGGCTGCTATAAAAATTGATGTTGCACCACGCAGCCATGTCATGGATATTCACTGCGGTCAGTCCGGTGCAGCCCCCGAAGCTGCTGGGCCCTATTTCAGTAATGCTGTTTGGTATATCTACGGAAGTCAATCCAAAGCAACCTCTGAAAGCCATTTCCTCGATGCTTGTGACACCGTTAGGAATTGTAATCGATGTCAGTCCTGTACAGTTCTCGAAGCAACTTCCTGGTATATATGTGAGACTGTTGGGAATTGTGATTGATGTTAGTCCTGTGCAGCCATAGAAGCAATTTCCTGCCATATCCGTAACACTGTTTGGAATCGTGATTGAGGTCAGTCCTGTGCAGCCAGAGAAGCAAGCTCCTTCTATATCCGTAACACTGTTGGGAATTGTGATTGATGTCAGTCCCGTGCAGTCAGAGAAACAACTGTATCCTATAAGAGTGACGCTATTAGAAATGGAGACGGAAGTCAGACTTGTGCAACCGGAGAAAAGCTTGTACCCTAAGGAGGTAACGGTGTTGCCGATGGTCACTTCTGACAGTTTGGACGCACTTCTGAAAGGAGATGAGCCGGACAAGATTCTTCCGATATACGCTTTCTGCAGGGCTGTTTCCTCGAACGTATTGAACTCCATGGCCAGCGTTGTCGCGTCCCCGTCTTCGAAGACGGCTGAGGTCAGGGCCGAACAGCCCTTGAAAGCGTATTCTTTGATGGAAGTGACGCTGCTGGGAATCGTAACCGAGGTCAATCCTGTGCAGCCATAGAAACTGTTGCTGCCTATTTCTGTGAGGCTATTGGAAAGTTTGACCGAAGACAGTTCTGTGGCGTTATAGAAGGCGTAGGCACCTATTGACGCGGTGCCGTCGGGAATAATCAGGTCCGTGACTTTTTCTCCGTTCAAATAGAGACTTTTGGCCGTCGTCAGCGGATTTGCCGTATAGTCGGCAAACGTGATGCCGCACCATGCTGCCGCGTCATGGATGTTTGTCTTCGTCAGGCTGCTGCAGTTGTCGAAAGCCCTGCTTCCAATGGTTTTGAGCGTTGCTGGGATGTCAACCGAAGTCAGGTTGGGGCCTCCGATGAAGGCATACTGCTTGATGTCTGTGACGCCCTCGGGGATAATGAGTTCAGTGATTTTCTCACCGTTCAGTAAAAGAGACGCGTATTTATGGTTTAAGGGATTTGAGTATTCGTTAGCAAACTCGATGTCGCACCATGCCGCAATGTCGCTGATGTGTATTTCGGTCAGCTGTCTGCAGTTGGCGAAGGCGCTTGCGCCGATTTTTCTGATGCTGGCAGGTATCGTTACGGAAGCTAATTGGGAGCGGAACCCGAACGAGAAGGCTTTTTCGCCGATTGCGGTGACGCTGTATGTCGTGGCGTCGTTTGTGACCTCGCTCGGGATGACCACGACTTCGGTATTTTTGTCACCGTCGCTTGAGACGCACACTTCGTTTGCTCCCGTTATGTCATACTTGATGCCGTCGATTTCGAAGTCGAAGGCTGAGACGGGTAGGGCTGTCAGCGCCATCAGCAGCGACAGCCAGAATACATTGATTCTTTTCATAGGTTTGATGTTTTAATTGTTATTGTGAAGTAAATTTAATACCGTTTGATTATCAGTGGTTTGCGTCAGGATCTGCAATTTGGATGATGCCTCCCGAAACGTGGCCTTGGCTTTTCCTTGACTGATAGTATCGCTTGGACTTATCGTCAGTGTGCGGGCATAAAAAAGCGCGGACCGTCCTGCTGCCCGTTCCACACATCGAGGCTCTTGCATTGCCTATCAAAGTCGAACAGACAACGTCAGAGCCCACGCCGATATGAATCAATCACCATCGAGAGAACACCCGTCACAAGCAGTGCGGATAATTGCCCTTGGGAAAGGGACAATCCGTGTGCTTGCGGGAGGTCTCCGCAGGATGATATAATCACACCCGGGACATCTACCGTTGCTAAGTTCAAGACTTTGATTTTTGAATTTGCAAGATTCGATGTGTCAAGAACAGAGCGTCAGATAAACGCCTTCATTATGTCTCGGACCATTTTTCCCACCCAAAGCCCGTTTAGCTTGGCCTTGCCGTTACGTTGAACGTGACCGCGCTTAACCCGGCGCGGGCTGCCTCACGGCCGTCATGAAAGACCCCGTCTTCCAGCGACAGCTTTGATTTGAGGCGTTATGGTCCAGATGCAAAGATAAAAAGAATATTGGAAATAGAGAAGAAGATAGAGGAAAAAATCCGGCTCATCCGACATTTGGAGTGATAGCACAGAAAGTATGGAACGGTTGCGCTATCACTCTAAACACCGGATGAACCATATATTTATCGGATGAGCACATGTCATTCTAAATGTCGGATGAACACATTTTTTTCAAAATCATTGCCATGGAATAGGTGTCATATATGTCGACAAACGGTTGAAAATCCTCGCGTCATGCTGAAAAAATCCGCCGGACGGCCGAAAAACGCGGATTTTTGACGGTTTTCGTAAGTGCTTGATATTATGTCGGTTATGCGTGTGGCCGTTTCGGCGGAAATTTCCCCGTCTTGCCGTAAGGGCCTCCCGGGGTTACAACGGGGCCGCTCTTGTCGTGCAACGGCGGCCCCGTGAGCTTGCCGTAAGGGCCCCGTTGCAACCCCGTGAGGCCCTTACGGCAAGACCGTTACGGTCGGACGGGAAAACGGCGGAACGGGTGGTGGGCGTAAACGGCTGAAAATGAACGTGTTGGGAAAAGTGCGGAAAAAAGCCCGCCGTGACCCCTGAAATTTGATATGCCCGTGCTTGCGATATTTTCATCCACATCCGCTTTTTTTTGAAAAGTCCCTCTTCCTGACGGCCTTAAATTCAGAATTTTAAGGACATCGCTGCTTGCGTCAGGACAACGGCGGGGAAAAGGAAAAAGGGAGAGGAAGAACGGCCGTTCCGGTGCCTGCGGCAGGACACAGCGTTCTTTTTCTCCCTTTTCATCTCCTCCTCTGGCTTTCAATCTATATCCCGATACATTTTCAACGCACAAATAATTATACTAACCAAAATTACATGCACTTTCTGATGCCCGGCTCATGTCAGTGTAAGCGCAAAGGCGCAGAGCCTCTGCCCTGAGTCGTCTGAACCTTTGCGCCTACATCAGCCGGACCGTAAGTCTTTCTGATGCGGTTCCGTCAGAAAGCGAACACATAGCGCGGATAGAGCGAGCCTTTGGCCACGATGCAATAGTTGTGGTCGCGTTCGGCAGAGCCCGTGGGCTGCAGTCCGGTGAAGACCCAGATGAGAGCCTCGCTGCGGACATTTGAGCTCCAGTAGCCCACGCCGTTCGTCAGTCTGTTCCACACGAAATCGTCGCCCCAGAGATTGTCCCCTCCGACGGCTTCCATTGAAGCCTGGATGACCGCCTCTCTGTCCTTGATGATGTTCCATTCCTTCAATGACGGCAGATACCATTTGGAGAAGGTCTGCGGAAGGATGTTGCCGTCACGCCATTGCTGTATGGCGTCCTGCATCACCTGCGGCGACCATCCGGTTATGTCTGCCGTAAGGGCCATGAGTTTTTCGGTGTTTTCATAGCCTTCGATGACAAGATTTTCCTCCGCCGGGATTTTGTTGCCGTTCACGGTCTCCGTTGCCGGCGCTTTGAAACCCGCCTCAGACAGCCATCCTGCCGTGCCGCTGGATGCTCCGACGAAACGGCATTTGCCGTTCCGCTTGGTGCTGAGCACAAGCCCATGAGTGAATCCGAGCTCACTGAGGGCGTCGCTTGTACCCACGTTGTAGACCACTCCCACGACATTGTCGGGCTGGACGGGCTCCGACGGCTTCAGCAGGGTCCCGTCGGCGCAGACGAGGTCGCCCGCCTCAAGGGTCATCAGACATTCCCGCGCACCTCCGCCGACAGTACGTGTCACGACCTTTCCGGCCGCGGGGACGGCGTCGATGACATATCTCTTGCGGATGTCATTGACGGAATAGTATCCCACGATTCCGTCCGTGTCCTCCGGACGCACGATGAGCCTGTATTTTCCCGTCTCCCGGCTGTAGGCCGGCGTCACGGCCTCGCCGCCCTTCTCAAACGCCACGCCGGGAAGCGTCATGAAGATGTCCGGCAGACCTTCGTTGGTGAAGACATAGCGCGTCACGGGCAGCTGCCATTCGCAGAGGCCCATCACGTGGGAGAACGTTATCCCGATCTCCTCCCTTTCGCCGCCGGAGATCATGGCTCCGCTGCAGCACAGGAGGTCGCTCTGCCCGTAGCCGTCGCCGCTCTGGTCCGTCAGAACCGGCCAGCTGCGGACGACAGCATCCATCGGGTTGGCCGCTGTCGGGTCAATGCTGACGCCTTCGCGATAGGGGAAATAGGCGTAGAACTTAGCGCTTCTCAGCTCCTTGCTCGCTGTGAGATCGAAGTCGGGTATCCATTCTCCCTCATAGAATCTTATCGGAATGTTGTCCAGCGTGTCGACCACCTGTCCGTTATAGACTGCAAACAGTCCCATCCTGTCACCGTCGCAGAACGACGTGACGTATGTCGAGGCGTCAGTGACGGCACGCACGCCGCTGCCCATACCCTCATCAGTGACGGTTATCCTCAGCCGCGCCCTTTCCTGCACGGGCTGCGGAGCTTCAGCATCGTCGTCTGACGAGCAGGCCGAAAGCAACGGGGCCGTCAGACAGCAGAGTAGTGTCAGAAAAGTCATGATGGCGCCGGGCTTCATCCCCCGCCTTCCTGGAAAAGTCAGTTCAGATTGACCCCTGTCGGCGGGAAAATGTGACCCTTTTCGTC
>USFX01000037.1 GCA_900553965.1 uncultured Prevotella sp. | reverse complement strand
GTCATTGAGTCCGTTCTGTAGCTCAAAGAGTAATCAAGCTCCCTCCCTTCGGGAGTGTGTGTTGGGGTGGGTTTTTAGGTACATTGTCAATTAAATTATGAATTTAACGCCGTTTTTTAGAGGTACTTTCCAAAATTATTCCGTCGTGCTCCCAAATATCGCAAGCATGCGCGTATCAAAAATCAGGGGTTTTCACGACGATTAATTTACACTTTTCATAACCCGCTCATTCATAGCTATATGCAAACGCCCACCATCCCGTCATAAAACAACGGCATGGTCGCGGTCGTGCAATAAGGCCCTCCCGGGGGCGCCGTAAGGCCCTTATTGCATTGCAACAAGCGCCCCGTTGCACTGCCGTAAGGCCGCCGTTGCGACCCAAGGAGGCCCTTACAGCAGGAAAACGGTAGCTTTTCAGGACAAAAAAAGCAATCACAAACACAGCGTTTTCTTTGCTCCAAAAAAGCCGGAAGGGCCTTATTGCTCCATCTTCGCCGCATTTTTGTGATTTTTCCGCGTGTCAGCCATCATCAAAATCATGCAAAGAGGCCCTTACGGGAGGCTGAAACGGTCTGGAACGGAAGTTTTTGCGGAGGAGGTTTTGTAAAATAAAAACCCACCCCAACCATCCCTTCGGGAGGGTTGGGGTGGGTTATTTTTCCCCTTATTTATTTTGCCGTCCCGTTGATTTTCGGTAATTTTGCATGCGCACATTATCTATATATAGAAACAAATAAAATTTATATAAAAAATATGGCATATACACGTATGACCGCTGCCGAGGCTGCAGCGCTGATAAAGAACGGAGAGAATATAGCCCTCAGCGGCTTCACACCTTCTGGTGCCGCCAAGGCTGTGACGAAAGAACTGGCAAAGGTAGCCGAAGCCGAGCATGCCGCCGGCCGCGAGTTTCAGGTGGGCATCTTCACCGGAGCATCCACTGGACAGAGCACCGACGGAGACCTCGCCAACGCACACGCCATCCGCTACCGCGCACCATACACGACAAACCCCGACTTCCGCAAGCACGTCAACATGGGCGAGATTGCCTATAACGATATCCACCTGAGCCAGATGGCACAGGAGTTGCGTTACGGTTTCATGGGTCAGGTCGACTGGGCTATACTCGAAGTCTGTGACTTTGAGGAATGTGGCGACACATGTCGTGCGTATCTGACATCGGCCGGAGGTATCAGCCCCACGGCGGCACGTCTGGCAAAGCATGTCATCCTGGAGCACAACACGTTCCACAGTACGGGTGCCAAGCTGCTCCACGACGTCTACGAGCTTCAGGACCCGCCACTGCGCCAGCCCATCCCGCTGACCGGCGTCGGCGACCGCATCGGAAAGCCGTATGTCGAAATTGACGCCAAGAAAATCGTCGGCGTCGTCGAGTGCAACATCCCCGATGAGGCCCGCGCCTTCAAGGACCTCGACCCTGTGACGACACAGATCGGTATGAACGTCGCCGAGTTCCTTCTGGCCGACATGCGCCGCGGCATCATTCCACAGTCGTTCCTGCCGTTGCAGAGCGGTGTCGGTTCGACGGCCAACGCCATCCTCGCCGCTCTGAGCCAGGACAAGAACGTGCCCGACTTCAACATCTTCACCGAGGTGCTTCAGGACGCCGTGGTCGACATGATGCTTGAGGGCCGCGTGAAGGACGCTTCGGCATGCTCGCTGACGGTGACGAACGAGAGCCTGATGAAGGTCTACGACAACATCGACTACTTCAAGAACCACCTGACGCTGCGTCAGAGCGAGATATCGAACTCGCCGGAGCTCATCCGCCGGCTCGGTGTCATCGCCATCAACACGGCCCTTGAGGTCGACATCTACGGCAACGCCAACTCAACGCATATCAGCGGCACGAAGATGATGAACGGCATTGGCGGCTCGGGAGACTTCGAGCGCAACGCCTATATCTCCATCTTCACATGTCCGTCTGTGGCCAAGGGCGGACTGATCAGCTCTGTCGTGCCTTTCGTCAGCCATCAGGACCACTCGGAGCACGACGTCAACATCATCGTCACGGAGCAGGGTGTGGCCGACCTGCGCGGCAAGAGCCCTATGCAGCGCGCCGAGTGCATCATCGAGAACTGTGCCCATCCCGACTACCGTCAGCTGCTTTGGGACTATCTCAAAATCGCCAAGGGCGGTCACACGAAGCACTGTCTGCCCGCCGCCTTCGCCATGCACGACACGCTCAGCCGCAAGGGCGACATGCGCCTGACGGACTATGCGGAGTATGTGAAATAAAGAAATAAGAAAATAAACAACCAACAAACCTTTAACAACCCACCTAAGATCCACCCCAACCCTCCCGAAGGGAGGGAGCTTGATTACTCTTTGAGCTACAGAACGGACTCAATGACATATCGGGCTCCCTCCCTTCGGGAGGGTTGGGGTGGGTTTTTTCTCCATTTTTCTTCATTCTTCATTTAAAATATGTATCTTTGCATCCATTATGAGCATAACAGCAATAGCCCGCAACCTGTTTCTTCCGAGGCAGAAGCAGCTGGAGCGGCACAATAATGAGGCAGAGACACTGCAGCGCGAGGCGCTGAAATATCTGCTTGACCGTGCAAAGGACACCGAATACGGACGGAACCACCTGTTCGGAGCGGCGCGGAGTTATGAGGATTTCGCAAAGAACACACCCATAAACACATACGAAGAGCTCAAAGGCGACATCGACCGCATGCGTCACGGCGAACGCGACATACTGTGGCCCGGACGGGTCCGCTGGTACGCCAAGTCGTCGGGAACGACAAACGACAAGAGCAAGTTCATACCCGTCAGCCGTGACGGACTGCAGGACCTCCACTACCGCGGAGGAAAGGATGTCGTGGCGATGTATCTGAGGAACAATCCGAAGAGCCGGATGTTCGACGGAAAGGGACTCATCCTCGGTGGCAGCCACGCGCCAAATTATAATGTGAAGGACTCGTTGGTCGGAGACCTGAGTGCCATACTCATCGAAAACATCAACCCGATGGCCAACCTCGTGCGCGTCCCGAATAAGAAGACGGCTCTGCTGAGCGACTTCGAGGTGAAGCGCGACCGCATAGCCCGCGAGACTATCGGCCGTAACGTGACCAACCTGAGCGGTGTCCCGTCGTGGATGCTCTCCGTGCTGACGCGCGTGATGGAGCTGACGGGCAAGCAGCATCTGGAGGAAGTGTGGCCCAATCTCGAAGTGTTCTTCCACGGCGGAGTGGCCTTCACGCCCTACCGCCGCCAGTATGAGCAGCTCATAACGTCGCCCTCGATGCACTATATGGAGACATACAACGCCAGCGAAGGCTTCTTCGGCATACAGAGCGACCCGGACGACAAGTCGATGCTGCTCATGTCGGACTACGGCGTGTTCTATGAGTTCATCCCGATGGACGAGTTCGGAACCGACAATCCTTCCATCGTTCCGCTGTGGGGCGTAGAGAAAGGTCGCAACTACGCGATGGTCATCTCCACCTCGTGCGGCCTGTGGCGATACATTCTGGGCGACACGGTCAGCTTCACGTCCGTCAATCCATATAAGTTCGTCATCACCGGACGCACCAAGAGCTTCATCAACGCCTTCGGCGAAGAGCTCATCGTCGACAACGCCGAGCAGGGACTGGCCTACGCATGCCGCGAGACCGGCGCCGAGGTGAGCGAATATACGGCCGCACCGGTGTTCATGGACGACCGCGCGAAATGCCGCCACCAGTGGCTCATCGAGTTCGCACGGCGCCCGGACGACATGGCCCGCTTCGCCTCGCTGCTCGACCGCCGGCTGCAGGAGGTCAACAGCGACTATGAGGCAAAGCGCTACAAGGACATCACGCTCCAGCATCTGGAGGTCGTCGAAGCCCGTCAGGGACTCTTCAACGACTGGCTGAAGCTGAAAGGAAAGCTCGGCGGACAGCACAAGGTGCCGCGGTTGAGCAACAGCCGGGACATGATTGAACAGATGCTGTCGCTGAACAAGTGAGCGGACGGCACCGACGTTATATATTATAATAAGGTGAGTATGACACATAAAGATAAAGACAACATGATGAAAGGCGGCCGGCCGGAGCACAGACGTTCCGGAGGGAGATGGTGCGTGCCGTTCTCTTTCAGTTCCGCCGCTTCAGCGTTATCCGTCGTCCTCCTCATACTTGCCGTATCCTCATGCGCCCGGATGGGCCAGCCGGACGGCGGATGGTATGACGACACGCCGCCGCGGATAGTCCACACGTCGCCCGGAGACAAGTCTACGGAGGTCAGCGAGCGCAAGGTGACCATAGCTTTTGACGAATATATCAAGCTCGAAGACGCCACGAACAAGGTCGTCGTGTCGCCCCCGCAGCTGGAGATGCCGGAGATAAAGAGTGCCGGAAAGAAGATTGTCGTCGAGCTGAAGGACACGCTCAAGAGCAATACGACATACACGATTGACTTCTCTGACGCCATCACGGACAACAATGAGGGCAATCCGATGGGCAACTATACCTACAGCTTCTCCACGGGAGAGCGCATCGACACGTTCGAAGTGGCGGGCAATGTGCTCGAAGCCTCCAATCTGGAGCCCGTCAAGGGAATACTCGTGGGACTCTACGACGACCTGACGGACACGGCTTTCGCCACCAAGCCCATGATGCGCGTGGCGCGGACGGACGGCCGAGGACGCTTCATAATAAAAGGTGTGGCCCCGGGAAACTACCGTATCTACGCCCTGAAGGACATGGACAGCGATTATAAGTTCAGCCAGAAGGGTGAGATGGTGGCCTTCAGTGAGGACACGTTCTCGCCCAGCTGCGCCTCGGACATACGTCAGGACACCATCTGGAGGGACGAACTGCGCATCGACTCCATTGCCCGCGTGTCGTTCATGCACTTCTATCCCGACGACATCGTGCTGCGCGCGTTCACCGCTCCGCAGACCGACCGCTATCTGGTGAAGACGGAACGGCAGGACGAAAGGAAGTTCGGGCTCTATTTCAGTTATGGAAGTGACTCGCTGCCGCAGGTAAAAGGGCTCGATTTCGACTCCGAAGGGGCGTTCATAACGGAGGCTTCGGAGCACAACGACACCATATTCTATTGGCTGAAGGACACGGCGCTGGTCAACAGGGACACGCTGGAGGTGGAGATTAGCTATCTCATGACGGACTCGACGGGCGCGCTCGTGGATAAGGTAGACTCCGTGTACATGTTCCCCAAGTTGCCGTACGAGAAGCGGCAGAAGCTGCTTCAGGATGAGATTGAGAAGTGGGAGAAGGCCCGCGACAAGGCTAAGAAGAAGGGCGAGCCGTATGACTCGATCATGCCGGTGAAGAACATGATGCCCAAAATCGGCATACCGTCGTCGATGGACCCCGACCGCAACATCATCATAGAGGTTCCCGTGCCGCTGGCGAGGCTCGACACGGCCGCCATACATCTCTATTCCAAGCATGACACGCTGTGGTATAGGGCGCGGGTTGAGCTGAGGGATGTGCCCGGAAAACTGCGCTATTATGAGCTGAGGGCGGAGTGGCGGCCCGACGTGGAGTACAGTCTGGAGATTGATTCGGCCGCCTTTGAGGATATCTACGGCACCGTCTCGGGCCCGATAAAGCAGGGACTGAAGGTGCGTTCGATGGACGAATACAGCTCGCTGGTGGTCAATCTCGGCGGAGTGAGCGACACGCTGAGCGTCATCGTCCAGCTGCTGGGCAGCTCCGGCAACGTCGTGAAGCAGGTGACGTCGGCCGGAGGCGTTGCCGAATTCTACTATGTCCTGCCCGGAAAGTATTATCTCAGCGCCTTCGTCGACCGCAACCGCAACGGCATCTGGGACACGGGAGACTATGCGGCGGGCCTTCAGCCGGAGGAAGTGTATTACAATCCGAGGGAAATAGAGTGTAAGGCGAAGTGGGACCTGACCACGGACTGGAACCTGACAGCCCTTCCCATCACGCAGCAGAAGCCGACGGCGATAATCAAGCAGAAGCCGGATCAGGAGAAGAAACTGCGCAACAGGAATGCCGACCGGGCACGCGAGAAAGGTATCGAATATAAACCGAAGCAGTGACGACGGCACCGGCATGGTCCGGAAGCGATATAGATAAACCGATTACTGACATTAAAAACAAGAAAACGATGATGAAGTTGAAGACATTATTGGCAGTTGTGCTGATGTCGCTGGCCTGTACGACGGCCTCGGCACAGTGTGGAATAGAGAACAAGGCGTTCAAGTCGGGGGAGTTTCTGTATTACGACCTCTTCTTCAACTGGAAGTTCATTTGGGTCAAGGTGGGCACGGCGTCGATGAGCACCGTCCAGTCTACCTACGACAGCAAGCCGGCTTTCCGCACGAGTCTCATCACCCGTGGAAACAACAAGCTGGACAAAATCTTCGTCATGAGGGACACGCTGCTGTCCTACTGCGACACCCAGCTCTCGCCGCTGTACTTCCGCAAGGGTGCGCTTGAAGGCAAACGCTACTACGTTGACGAGCTGTGGTACAGCTATCCCAACAATAACTGCCACCTCCGCCAGCACCGCATAGAGCACGACGGCCGCCACGTCTGGAAGGAATCGGAATACCGCGACTGCATTTACGACATGATGAGCATATTCCTCCGCGCCCGCAACTTCGACGCGGGCAAGCTGAAGAAGGGCCAGAACATACCGATGCCCATCAGCGACGCCAAGCATCTGTCGAACTCGTGGCTGAAATACAAAGGCAAGGAGACGTTCAAGGTGGAAGGCTCGAACGAGAAATTCCGCTGTCTTGTCTTCTCTTTCATAGAGCGGGAGGACGGCAAGAACCACGAGCTCATCCGCTTCTATGTCACCGATGACATGAACCACATTCCCGTCCGCCTCGACATGTTCCTCAGCTTCGGCTCCGCCAAAGCTTTCCTGAAGGGGTATAAGGGAATCCGCAACCCGATGACGGCGAAGATAAAATGATGCGGCGGAACTGAAAAACCGTCGTAAAACATTGATATACGGATTTTTATGTCTATCTTTGCAGGGATAGATAAACCCGTAAAGGAGATTTGCTTATGGAAAGTATATATATAAATGTGGCTTGGGATGACCTGCCACTGGAAGAAAGAAAGAGAAGAATTGCTGTCAGGAAGTCGAATGCCGGCAAGTATAAGGAAAGCCTGATAGTCAACGACCCTAATCTGCTGGGAATGTCGTGAGGTATCTGATAGACACAAACATATTCATCTATTATGCCAAGGACCTTGATATGCTTGGCAAGGATGTGCGTGCTTTGCTGGAGGACTACGACAACACGATATGTATAAGCGTGGAGTCGATGCGTGAGCTTGTCGTGTCGTTCAATAACGGCGGGCTCGTCTCTAAATACTGGAAATCGGCAAGAGAGATGCTTGACTCCATCACTGATGAATATTACATAGAAATCCTGCCGCTTACCGGAGGCTATATGAAAACTTATTCGGAACTGAGACTTAACACCAGAATGAACCATAAAGACCCTTCTGACCATGTGATTATCTCTCATGCCATCACGATGGGCATACCGTTGATATCGAGTGACGGGAAATTTGAGTTCTATCGTGACCAAGGACTTGATTTTATATACAATGACAAGCCGAACAGCCATTGAACTGTCCGGCTTGTTTTATACCATAAGAAACACACATCAGAGTAATTCCAATGAACAGATTTCTTGCCTTTATGGCATGCTTTGCTGCAATATTTCAGGCTGTAGGCAGCGTGAAAGCCGATATTCCATATATAGAGATATATGCCCAGGAACCGCAGCCGCGGCGGGACAGCATCGTCGCCGGACAGCGGCAGCCGGATTGGGAGGAGCGTTTTGCCGACCTGATTGCCGCCGAGGGTGACGACAGCGAGGTGGAGTGGGAGGACATCCACGACGTGCTGGCCGACATGGCCGGTCGCCCGATTGATATCAATGCCGCCACACGTGAGGATTTCGAGCAGCTGCCGTTCCTCACGGAGCGTCAGGTGGAGGAGCTTTGCGAATATCTCTACCGTTACGGCCGCATGCGCACGGTGAACGAACTGCGGCTCATAGAATCGCTGGACTACGGCCGCCGCCGGCTTCTGGAGTGTTTCCTATACGCCGGTCCCGGGCCGGCCGAAAGCCGTCCGTCGTTCCGCGACATGCTCAGCCGGGGCCACAGCACGCTCATGGCTACGGCAAAGATTCCTTTCTACGACCGTAAAGGCGACCGGAACGGCTATCTCGGATATAAATATAAGCACTGGCTGCGCTACGATTACGCCTATTCCGACCGTCTGCGCTTCGGTCTCGTGGCCTCGCAGGACGCCGGAGAGCCGATGTTCGCCTCCGGAAACAGTATGGGGTATGACTACTATTCGTTCTATTTTCAGCTGAAACACGTCGGTCGTGTGGACAATCTGACCGTCGGCCGCTACCGTCTGGCGTTCGGTCAGGGCCTCGTTCTCGGCAGCTCGTTCAACCTCGGAAAGACCGTCATGCTCTCCACGATGGGCCGTCCGGTCTCCGCCATCCGCGTCCATTCGTCCCGCTCCGAGGCCGACTATTTCCAGGGAGCCGCCGCGACCATCGGGCTGACGCACCGCATCAGGCTGTCAGCCTTCGCCTCCCACCGCTTTCTCGACGCCACGCTGAACTCCGACGGCACGGCCGCCACGCTCATCACTTCGGGCTATCACCGCACCGTGAAAGAGATGGAGAAGAAGAACAACACCCGTTCCACCGCCGCCGGAGCCGACATCAGCTATTCCACAGGCGCGCTGAACCTCGGCATCACGGCCGTATATACCCGTTTGGACCGTCCTCTGGCTCCCGACACGTCTAAGACATACCGCCGATATTATCCCGCCGGCACGTCCTTCGCCAACGTTGGACTTCACTACGCCTACCGCCATCACCTCTTCTCCTTCAACGGCGAGACCGCCACAGACCGTCACGGGGCCATCGCCACAATCAACAGTCTGTCCGCCAATCTCTCCGACCGCCTCACCCTGATGCTCCTCCACCGCTTCTATTCCCATCGTTACACATCGCTCTATGCCGGCAGTTTCAGCGACGGAAGCCGCGTTCAGAACGAGAACGGCCTCTGTCTCAGCCTCTCATGGCAGCCCGTCCACCGTCTCACCCTCACGGCATACACTGACTGGTCCCGCTCGTTCTGGCCGAAATATCTCATCTCCTTCACCTCCCATTCGTCCGACAACATGCTTTCGGCCACCTACACCACTCGCCGCTGGGCCTTCGGCAGCCGCTACCGCCTCCGTCTCCGCCAGCGGGATAACGCCCGGAAGACAGCTCTCATCGCCTACAACGACCACCGTCTGCGCCTCTACGCCACTTACGCCACGGCCGACAACTGCTGGACTTTCCGCACCCAGACCGACCTCTCGCTGACGGAATACCGTGAGCGCGACCGCGGATGGATGGTCACGGAGAACATCACCTGCCGCTTCCCGTGGCTCCGTCTCAGCCTTGACGCCAACTATTTCAGAACCGACAGCTACTACAGCCGCCTCTACGCCTATGAGCATGGCCTTCTCAACAGCTTCTCCTTCCCGCCTTTCAGCGGCCACGGCATGCGTTGCGCCGCCATCGCCCGTGCCGATTTCGGCCATCGCCTGATGCTTATGTTCAAGCTCGGCGTTACCAACTATTTTGACCGAAACACCATCGGCAGCAGCTATCAGACCATCTACGCCTCGTCCGCCGTCGACCTTGAGCTGCAGGCGAGGGTGAGGTGGTGAAAGATATGTGCGTGGAGTGGGGAGTTATAGTTTCAGTACGATAATGCTGTCCGTCCTTTGTCTTATCTCAATATAATTGGGAGGATAAAGTAAAATGACTCATTTTACTGAGTAAAACGAGTCATATTGGTCGGTAAAATGACTCATTTTACTTTCCAATATGACTCATATTGGTCGGTAAAAACAGGCTATATTACTGAGCAATATAGCCTGTTTTACTTCGTAATCCCGCCGTTGGTATAGTCATTGATGGTATATACCGTATTCCTTTCAACGAAGCGGCGTATGCGTTTCTGATACTTCTTGAACAGTGTTTTTGCGATGCTGCCTTTCTTTTGTGGCAGTATCGGGTACGGACATGGCTGTGCGGTAATTTCCGTTTTGCGCCTTTCAATGTCATCAAGGCATGTCTTGACGTAGCTGAATATCCCGGCCTTGGCTGGATCTTTAGCAAATTCGATGGCGAGAAAATCGCCGTATTGTTCCAGAATATTGGCGTCGTCGAGGATTTCGCGCTGTGAACGGAAAGCGAAATGAGATATGAGCGAGTCGCCGTCGAAGAGGTTTATCCTGCCCATTTGGGCGGGCTTGATGACAGAAAGATATTCTTCATCATCATCCAGGACTTCGCCTTTGAACGTAGCGAAGTCACGTCCGAACCATAGGATGAAGTTGATGGAAAACCTGTTGCAGGCTATTGGGCGTCGTCCTATGTGCAGTTTACGGCACGAGTCATAGTCATTGTTCAGCTTGTCAAGGAACCACTGGTGGAGGGCAAGTGAGAATTCGCCGCGCTTCCACAGTATGCGGTGGTTTGAAAGAGCGTTCATGTACTTTCCGAATCCCATCTTTCCTGTCACCTGCCAAAGGTAGGAGCAGATGGCGTTGTTGACCACCATCGGTGACACGAGCAGCGCGTCGGGGTTGTCAATGCGGAAAGCAAGAACCTTCTTGAATATGTCCGGCTCCATCCAGACGACGTCGTCGTCAATTTTTATGTATATTGCGTCCTGGTCCTGACACAGCGTGTAGAACTTGTTGATGCTTGCAATGCCGTTGACGATGTTGTCCGGTTGCCACACGAGATTGACTTTCGGATATTTTGCGGCCATCATCCGGAAGAATTCTATGTCGCAGTTGTCGGTCGTGTTGACCCAAATGTCATATCTGTCGACGAGTTCTTCACTGACAATATACGGGAATAGGTATTGCATGTACCGCCGTCTGCCTGCTGCCGTGCAGCATATCACCTTATGATTTTTATACATAAATCAGAGCCGTTGGTGTTATTCTTTAATCTTTAGATACCACTTTATGACAAACCGGAGCAGCCGGCTGTCCGGATTCTGCCTCCATTTCCGGATGTACTTTATGCAGAACAGCGGCGTGCTCAGCATCTTGTTGTCCAGCATCCGGTAGAGTTCGGGTGTGTCACGGGCAATGGTAACGTCCAGTGTCTGAAGTATCCTGCTGTCCAGACCGGGACTCTTGACGATGACCAGCTTGTACAGCCAGCGCACGTGATGGTAGAGTTTGTCGAACATCAACTTGTGGACTTTGTCTGAGGGAAAGGTCATGCTGCAATAGTCGCTGACCAGTTTGGCCGACATGGCAATCTCGTCATGGATATGTGATAGAATGACATCGTTGCTGACCGACTGTCCTTCCCGTCCTATCGTGTATCTGTAGAGTGGTTTGTCAAAGTATATGGCTTTTTCCACACAGGCCATAGGGCTGAATATCCATTCGTTGTCTGTGTAGAAAATGCCTTCGGATTGGTTGTAGTCTATTCTGTTGAAAATGCTTCTCCGGTATGTGACGTTGTGCATCATGATGGAAATGAACAGTCTGCCGTCACTTTCTTTGAAGAAGTCAAAAACTTCCTTTTGTGTGTATTTCAGTGCGCTCAGAGTCTCGCCGTCCGGTCCGACGTTCATCTTGTCGTTCAGCACGAGGTCTACATCCGTCCTATCCAGCACGTCGACAAACTCGCGGAAGCTGCCGTTGTCGAAGCTGTCGTCCGCATCGAGAATCTTGACGTATTTTCCGGTGGCCACCTTCAGGGCCGCGTTGATGCACGAGCCGTAGTTGCCGTTCGGCTTGTCTATGATGCGGAACGTGGAGGGATATTTGCCGGCGAAGTCTTTTGCGATGGCAAGAGAGCCGTCCTTGCTGCCGTCATTGACGACGATGGCTTCGACGCGCTCCATCCCTTTGTCCATGACGAGCGAAGAGAGGCATTTGGCGAGATATGCCTCCATGTTGTATGTGGGGATGATTATGGATATGGTTTTGTCCATATATGGTTTCTGTAGGGTTCTTTTTCGTTCCTGTGTTCAGTCTTCGAACATGTCGAGCACCTTCTTCACGATGGGCGCCATGTCATAATACTTATATTCCGCGAGGCGTCCGCCGAAGATGACACGCTCCTCTTGGTCGGCCAGCTCCTTATAGCGGGCGTACATGGCGTTGTTGGTGTCGTTGTTGATGGGGTAGTAGGGTTCCATGCCGTCGCGCCATTCCGTTGAATACTCGCGCGAGATGACCGTCTTGGGACAGCGGTATATGTCGTCGCCGAACATCTCGAAATGCTTGTGTTCGATGACGCGGGTGTAGGGAATGTTACGCTCGGTGTAGTTCACCACGGCGTTGCCCTGATAGTTCGGCGTGTCGATTGTTTCCTCCTCGAAGCTCACCGTGCGGTACTCCAGATGGCCGAAACGGAAACCGTAGAACTCGTCGATGCGTCCGGTGAATACGATTTTCTCCGCCATGGAGTCCCAGCGGTCGCGGTCGGCGAAGTAGTCGGCGCCGGTGATGACCTCCGCACCGCTGAGCAGTCCGTCCGTCAGCCGGTTGTATCCGCCGATGGGAATGCCCTGATAGAGGTCATTGAAGTAGTTGTTGTCGTAGACGAACCTCACCGGCAGACGCTTGATGATGAACGCCGGCAGCTCCGTGCACGGGCGTCCCCACTGTTTCTCGGTATATCCGCGTATGAGCCGTTCGTAGATATCGCGTCCGATGAGCATCAGGGCCTGCTCCTCCAGATTGCGCGGCTCGCTGATTCCGGCGGCCTTCATGCGCTCGGCAGCCTCCTTCCGCTGCTCCTCGATGCGGGCCATGGCCTCGGCCGGTGTGGTCACGCCCCACATACGGCTGAAGGTGTTCATGTTGAACGGCAGATTGTATAACTCTCCTTTATAGTGTGCGACGGGCGAATTGGTGTAGCGGTTGAACTCCACGATGGAGTTGACGAAGTCCCACACCCGTCTGTCGGACGTGTGGAAGATGTGCGCTCCATACTTATGTACGTTGATGCCCTCTATGTTTTCACAGTAGATATTGCCTCCCGTGTGCCGTCTCTTGTCTATGACGAGACAGCGCTTGCCCGCCTGACGAGCCTTGAAGGCAAACGTGGCACCGAACAGTCCCGCGCCAACTATCAGATAGTCATATTGTTTCATACGTACGCAAAGGTACGTATATTTTCATGATTGAGCAAGAAAAACCATGGAAAATGATAATAAAGCCCTTGCCGTTGGTGTATGTGTAGATTTTTATATTACCTTTGCCGTTCAGAAACAAAATGTTCAAACTCTCATCATGACAAATATAACGCGTTTCCGCCATACGGTCGTCTTCATTCTTGCAGTCCATCTGTCAGGTCTTTTATCGCTGTCGCTGCTGCGTCTCATCCATTATTTCGCGTTGCGCGACATGTCCTCCGGTGACGGCAGCAGTGTCCTTCCGGCCTTTCTCCGCGGCCTTTGGTTTGACAACGTCGTGGCATGTTATATCACGGCCGTCCCGTTGGTGGTTCTTCTTGCGGCAGCCTGCTCAGGCTGCTACCACCGCCTCCTGCGGAGAGGCTGTGGTATATGGGCCGGTATCTTCTACACGCTGGCGTTTGCCGTATCGGCCGCCAACATCCCATACTTCCGCTATTTCTTCAAGACCATCAACTCCGGCATCTTCGAGTGGTTCGGTTATGCCGGGACGACAGCCGGCATGGTTGTCGGCGAGCTGTCCTATCTGCCTTGCATACTGCTCTTCCTTCTGTTCACCGCGGGCTTCTGGCTGTTTGTCATGCGGCTGTGCCGCCGTCAGGACCGTGTGATGGAAACGCTGCCTCGGGACGCCCGCGGCTGGCGTCCGGTGACTCTTAAGATTCTGGTTTCGTTGTCGCTGGCCGGCCTTTGCGTGTTCGGCATACGCGGACGGCTGGGCTATAATCCCATCAAAGTCAGCCAGGCATACTATTGCACTGACCCCTTTCTCAATCAGCTCGGCATCGCTCCGGCCTTCAATCTCCTCACCAGTGCCCTTGACGACATGCGCAAGGAAAACGCCGAGCTCCGTCTCATGCCCGTGGCCGAGGCCGTGACGGAAGCCCGCCGGAGCCTCAATGTCACCGGTACGGCCGATTCCGCCCATGTCCTGCGCCGCCGTGTCGAGGCAGGACAGGAGCCCGTGCGCCGCAATGTGGTCATCATTCTCATGGAGTCGATGTCCGCATCGCTCATGGGGACCTTCGGCCATCAGCCCTCACTCACGCCCGTACTGGACAGTCTCAGCCGCACGTCGCTCATGTTCACCCGCTGCTATTCGGCCGGAATACATACCAACCACGGCATAACAGCCTCTCTCTATTCCTTCCCCGCGCTGATGAAGCGCAATCTGATGAAGGGAACGGTAACCCCGCGCCGCAGCGGTATTCCGACCGTGCTGCGCGAGAATGGCTACCGGAACATGTTCTTCATGACCCACGAGGCGCAGTATGACAATATGAATGCCTTCCTCCGCACCAACGGCTACGATGAGGTGTATGCCCAGGAGGACTATCCGTCGTCGGAAGTGGTCAACTCCTTCGGCGTTCCCGACCGCTATCTGTTCAGCTACGCCCTTGGCGCCATCGACCGTGCCGCCGCAAAAAAGACTCCGTTCATGGCCACGCTGCTCACCGTGAGCAACCATCCGCCTTACGTTCTGCCGTCCGACTTTTCCGCAACGACGTCTGACGACGAACAGCGCATCGTCGAATATGCCGACGACGCCATCGGCCGTTTCCTCTCCGAAGCGTCCCGCCGTCCGTGGTACGCCAACACCGTCTTCGTCCTTTTGGCCGACCACGGCAAGCTGGTGGGGCAGCCTGACGCCGAGCTTCCCCAGTCCTACAATCACATTCCGATGCTGATGTTCGGTCCCGGCATAGCCCCCGGCCGCAACGACGGCCTTGCCATGCAGGTCGATCTCATGCCCACGCTGCTCTCGGTGCTGGGCATGAGCTATGATTATGATGGTTTCGGAGTGGATCTGCTGGCCGACCGCAGGGACAAGGTGTTCTATTCGGCCGACGACCAGATTGTTGCGCGCGACTCAACTGGATGTTACATCTATTGCCCTGCAACAGGTCATGAGAAGTGTTATGACTCCTCTTCCGACGGCCGGCTGACGGAGAGTACGGACAGGGAGCGCTTTGAACCGTTGCGCCGCTATGTGTTTTCCATGATTCAGACAGCCGAATTTGTCTATCGCAGACCGTCTATTTGATTTTCTTGTAAACCTCCATGAGGTCGCGGCACAGCCTTTCGTCGGAGAAGCGGCGGGCGTATTCCCGTCCGTGTTCGGCCATCCGGCGGCGCAGTCCGTCGTCGGTCCACAGCCGTTCAACGGCTGCGGCCAGCTCCCGCGAGTCATCCGGCGAGACGTAGATGGAGTCCGGGCCGCCCGCTTCCTCCAGACATGAGCCGGTGCAGCCTATGGCCGGTATGCCGGCGGTGATGGCTTCGAGCATTGGTATGCCGAAACCCTCGATGCGCGAGGGATAGACGAACGCTGTCGCGAGACGGTAGAAAGAGGGCAGGTCGGCGTAGGGAACACCGTGGAAGAAATGGAAACGTGAGGTCAGACCGGTGCTGTCGAGATATTCCTCAATCCGCTTGGTGTAGCCCGTCCGTCGTCCCACGGCGACGACATGGACGTCCAGCCGTTCCAGCGAGTAGCGCTCTTTCATCACGTCAAGTGCCTTGGCCACGAGCATGAGGTTCTTCCGCTCCTCAATGCTGCCCACGTAGAGCAGGAAA
>USFX01000036.1 GCA_900553965.1 uncultured Prevotella sp. | reverse complement strand
GTGCTGGCCATGAAAGCCGCCAAGCAGGTGGCCGAAGGCATCGCGCAGTATGTTGATGCAGTGAAACTGCTCGAACACGTAGATGCCAATGCCGTTAAATAACGGCAGGCATCTGCGTGCTGGCGCAGATAAGAATTTCGTGCATTAAACTACTGTATCACAATAACGGAGTCATGTAAACGGGCAGCAGAAGTGTTTGGGCATCTTTCTTCAGGTCTTTAGTGTAAATAAGGTAGCGGTTGTCCACGACATTTGAATATTTCTCGCAGAAAGCATCAAGCGAGGCATGGGCATTATAGCCGGATGACTTTACCTCTATCGGATTCAGCTTTGCACCACGTGACAGCAGAAAATCTATCTCATAATTGTGTGTGCTGTCCTTGGCCCATGTGTAATAGAAAAGTTTGTTACCCGCCGCAGAAAGCATTTGGGCAATAAGATTTTCGTAGACATAACCCAAATTGGCCGTTAGTTTGTCGCTGAGAAGTTTCTGATAAATGATATTTTCCGTATAATCCTTGTCCCAGAAAGCTAACGTCACGAACAAGCCGGTGTCCGCACAGAATATCTTAAACCGGGAAATATCCTTCGTCAATGACATACCGACATTGGGATCGTTGGAATGATACGAGAAAAGCGTTGTCTTGCTGTCTTCTAGATTCTTCATATATTCAAACAGTTTGCTGTCATCAATACTTCCGAGAACGGAATATGGTTTGTAACGGTTGCTGCTCTGACTCAACTGCGATGGTATCTCCATAAACAAAGTTTCAAGCCGTCCCGTCGGGTCAAGTTTCTGGAAATCTTCCTGATAGAGCCTTATTATCCCCCGCTTCACTCTGTCCACCATGCCAAGATTGTTTGTTTCGAGATAGGCATTGACAGCCTGAGGCATGCCACCGACAAGCATATACAGGCGTAAGTCGCGCATTTTGGCACGATGAGCCTTGTCGAGGGGCATACGTTTTTCATAGAACATCCTGAGCAACGGCATCGTGGCTTCATCGCCAAGGGCCCAGCGGAACTCTTCATAATCCATCGGAAACATGGATATCCGGTCTTCTTCGCTCGGAATTGTTATATCCTTCGTGTTTTTCTTGATACTTATGAGAGAGCCGGTTTCTATATAATCGTATCTGCCATCTGCCACCAGATATTTGATGGCCTGCCGTGCCTGTGGACATTGTTGCACCTCATCAAAGATGATAACGGAGTTGCGCTGCTTCAGCACGACATTGTATATGGCTTGCAACTGCATGAATATAAAATCAAGATTCATCAGATTGCCGAACAGTGAAACGACATCGCTTGAAGCCTTGTTGAAATCTATTAGTATGTACGATTCATACTCTTTTTTTGCAAATTGCTCTACCAACGTCGATTTCCCGACACGCCGCGCGCCTTCTATAAGGATTGCAGTCTTGCCGTTTTGATTCTGCTTCCATTCAAGAAGCCTGTCGTATAACTTACGCTTGAAAATCCGTTCCATCATAATCGATATTTATAATATGTCACCGATGCAAAGATAAGGCTTTCCCCGTATTTACCAAAATGTTTTCGACGATTTTATACGAAAATACCAAAATGTTTTGGGCGATTTTATGCTAAAATACCGAAATGTTTTTAGCGGTTTTATGTGAAAATACCGAAATGTTTGTGTCAATTTAGTGCGGACGGGGCATTGATAGCGCTGCCGCACGTTCGTCAATGCCGCATGAATTTCGTATATTTGCATCCGCTATTATACATTATTATATAGCAGGGTACATGCCAAAGACTTATTTATAAACCGAAAAAGGAAGAGAAGGAAATGGAAAGAAAAGGAATGGAGACGGACAACCTCGGCGTGCTGCGCTCGGGAGAATGGATGAACGGCTTTGCGGACGACATTGCGGAGGCACTGTCGCGGTGCGCCGAGCAGTGTTTCAGGCTGAATGCGCTGTCGCCGCAGTGCCGCAGTGAGCGTGAGGAAATTGTGCGGGAGATGATTGGGAGCATCGGCGGGCGGTTTGTCATTCACAGCCCGTTCCGCTGCGACTTCGGCACGAACATACACATCGGCGACAATTTCATCGGAAACTTCAACCTCGCCATACTCGATGAGGCCGAAGTGACAATCGGCAACAACGTCTTCATCGGCCCGAACTGCAGCCTTTGTACCATCGTCCATGCCCTCGATGCCGGACAGCGCAACGCCGGAATAATGCGCGCGCTGCCGATAACGATAGGTGACGACGTGTGGATTGCCGCAAACGTGGTCGTGCTGCCGGGCGTCACGATAGGCCGCGGGGCGGTGATAGGTGCGGGCAGCGTCGTTACGAAAGATGTTCCCGCCGGTGTGCTCGCCGCCGGCAATCCGTGCCGGGTGATACGGGAGATAGGTGAAGAAGCTCCTCACGGTCTCACGTCGGGAAAGAAAGACAGAAAGGAAACCGCGCGATAGGGGAATATCACGGTTTCTGAATTAGCTGTCAAAGGGACAATCAAAAGAAAAAAACCGCGGGACATGACGCATCTGTCCCGCGGTTTTTCTTTATCGCCCTCCCGCCGTTGAACGGTCGGTGCTGGCATCAGTGTCGATGAGTTTCTGAACGCCGTGCTTCTGCCGGCCCCACTGAAGATTCCACGCGACGGTGACGAAAGGCATCCTCATGTCGATGCGCATGTGCTGCTCGTTCCGGTTCCATTTGCTGAGAGACTTTGAGCCTTGGTCGTACTTGCCGAAAGGCATGATGATTCCGGCTCCGAACTGCCAGTCTTTCCAGTTATATTCAAGCGTGATGATATTGATGTCCTCGCCCCAGCTGATCTTTTCGCCCCATAGGTCGCGCTGCGAATACTGATATTGGGCGTTGAGGACAAATCCCCAGTGGGACAGCTGAAGCGAGGCGTTTCCGCTCCATCCGTTGTGGTTGATGGTGTAGCCGGTGCCCTTCATGCGCTCCATCCGATATTGAACATACCCGCTCACGGTGAGCCAGTCGTGTATGACATCTATCTGCGGCGCGAGAAAGAACGACAGGTTTTTGAGTCCGTCGCTGTTCTCGTAAGTCGTGATCAGCCTGTCACCGTCCCATTCAAACAGTGGGGTGATGGCATCGGGAGAGGTGAACGCGCGTACGCCGAACGACCCGTTGACCCGCGGCAGGTTGAAGCCGTATCTGAAGGTGAGCATGTAGGAGTTTGAGGTCTTCAGATTCTGATTGCCCATTCGCCACTGGAATCCGTCAAGCTGCTGCGGCACGACGTTGGTCTCGGCCAATGACGGAGCTGACTGCCACGACGTGAAATTGAGTCTGAAGTTGTGGTTCTTGTTCGGCGCGTATGTCACCGTAGCCTGGGGCCTTGCGCTCCACGAGTGGTTTCCGCGGTCGGATTCCCTGAACAGGAAGTCGGTATACTGAGCACCGATTCCGGCCGTGGCCGACCACTTGCCGAAGCGCCGGAAATATTCCGCGAAGAAATAGACCTTGTCCTGCCGCTGATGGAAAATCCCGCCGTCGAGACTTTCATATCTGGAGCGGTTGCGGTTGGCCGAATAGGATGCGCCGGCCGTAAACCGCGAGTTGTCCCAGTTCTTTATATAGTCAGTCTCGATGGCGTAAGCCTGATTTCTGTCCTTGATGTTTGTATGTATGTCCGTGACGTAGGATGACGCTGACGGCAGCTGTTCAAGATAGTCAGAGAACGTGCGGCCGAAATAGAATGAGGAGCTGAAGTCAACCACAAGCATCTGCCGGCCGGCGAAATGCTGCTGGAAGTAGACGGAGAGGGACGGTGTCGTTCCCTTGCTTCCATGAGCGTCCGTGAGCAGGATGTCATCGGTTCCGTCGCTCACCGAGAGAAGACCGTTAAAAGCGAAATAGTCAGTAAAGTTCTTGTTCATCGAGAACTCGGCGACAAACATGGTCGTGTCCGGCTTGACGTAGTTGTAGGAAGCCCACAGATTGCCCATCGTGTTGTCCATCGTTCCGCCTCTCGACGTCTCGTTGCGCGTGATGCTTTTACCGTCGGGCCAGGTGAATGTCTCGTCGTAGTCACGGTGGCTCTTGATGTTGTCGGTCAGCTTAAAGTTTGCGCCGATTTCAAACTGCGACCTGCCGAAGTTGAATTTGGCATCGGCCATGTGGAAGCCCCACGCCGTGCTCACGGCTGGTCGTGAGAACAGCTGCAGCGAACCGCCAAGTGTGGGATTGGTCACAATGAAATTCAGGACATAGCTGGCCCCTTCATAGCGCAGTCCGGGATTGTCCATCCACTCCACCCGCTTCACCGTTTCCGGCAACAGCGTCCGGACCTGCTCCACAGTGGCCTTGCGGCCGTTTATGCGTACCTGCACCGGCTGGCCGGCCGACGTTATACTTCCGAGGGCGTCGTTCACGGAGAGCGCGGGAATCATCAGATTCGAGAGCAGCTGCATGCCGTTCTTTGAATTGTCAACGGCGCTTTTGGACGGGTGATACACATCCATATCGGCCTTGCGTATCACTTTTGAAGCCGTGATGACAATCTCCTTGAGTTCCTGTGCCGGGAGAGAATCGGGCGTCTCGGTCTGCGCCATGGTGCTTGAAGCAATGCCGATGGCACTCAGCAGCGGGATGATTCGTCTTAAGTAAGTTTTCATTATTACTTTATAATAGTTTTTTTTGAACACGGAGACACAGAGACACGGAGTTATATTGTCCTCTGTGTCTCCGTGTCTCTGCAAAATATAAACTGATTGTTGCAACATACTTATCAATCTATTTGCCCATCAATCTTCATCACCTATCCTGCGTATCACGCGGCACGGATTGCCGACGGCGAGCGAGTGGGCCGGTATGTCGCGTGTCACCACACTGCCCGCACCGATGACGCATCCGTCGCCGATGGTCACGCCGGGCAGCACCGCCACGTTTGCGCCAATCCACACGTCGTTGCCCACGGTTATCGGTCGGGCATATTCCAGTCCGCTGTTGCGCTGGGCTATGTCGAGCGGATGGCCGGCGGTGTAGAACCCGCAGTTCGGTGCGATGAAGACATTACGACCGAAAGTCACCTTTGCCCCGTCGAGTATCACGCAGTTGACGTTGGCATAGAAGTCCTCGCCAATCTCGATGTTATATCCGTAGTCGCAATAGAACGGCTGTTCGATGAGGAAACGCTCGCCTGTTCGCCCGAGCAGACGGCGCATCAGCTCCTCACGCTTCTCAGTCTGCGAGGGAACCGTCATGTTGTATTCATGACACAAGTCCTTGCACCGCTGCCGTTCGGCAATCAGCTCACTGTTGTAGTTGGCGTCATAGAGCTCTCCGGCCAACATCTTTTCCTTTTCAGTCTTCATGTTTTGAATTTTCCACAAAGGTAATCTTTTTGTTTTAAACGCAGTGTTCTATGGACTTCTTTTTTCTTCACTAAATCATTTATTCTGTCAGTGAAAACTTTTTCCAACGACATTTTGAGTGATGCGGCAGTCAGCGTATATGCCAGACCTGCCTCTTCTGTAAACATTGCTGCGCAAAAAACGGTGACAAATGAAAATCCCGTTTTAGAACGGCTGAGAGGCGTCAGAAGCGCAGCCGGGAGACGCCTGTTCTGCCGTAAGGGCCTCACGGGGTTGCAGCGGGGCCCTTACGGCATTGCAACAAGGCCGCCGTTGCAGGACAACAACGGCCCCGTCGTAACCCCGGGAGGCCCTTACGGCAGAACGAATCCTGACATTTTGGCCCGAAAAAGCGGTTTTTCGGCGTTCTGAAATTGCACAGATTCTGAAGAAAGGAGATAACCGTCTGACGAACAGTGATTTATGCTTGCACGCGCAAAACTCCGTTATTTGCGTCCGTCGGCAAGATATTTTCCGCGGAGGCCATTTTTGATGGTGTTTAGAGGGCATTTTCGGCGCTTTTTGTCAATCGTTTTCTGATAGGACAACAGTCCTGATTTTAAAGAAAACGGAATATGGTTTATCCGGTATCTGGAGTGAAACGGCAGTCTGGTGAAATGCCTGAGCCCTGATATTGTTATGTCACTCCAAATGTCGGATGGGCCATATATTGTCACGTATTTGCTGATTTGACATAAACAGGTCGTAACAATTAGTTTATACATTAAACACGGAGACACAGAGGACGATATGACTCTGTGTCTCCGTGTTCAAAAAATTATTATAAAGTGATAATGAGGACTTGCTTATCCGGATTTGCGTTATACATCTTCTTCACTGCATCACGCTGAATAACAGGCGGCCGCGCCTGCCGTCTCATTCCCAATCGTCAAACTCGAAGAAGCCTTCGGTGGGTTCTTCCTTTTGGGCGGGTGTTTCGGCTGATGGATTGGAGACGGCCAGTCCGATGAGGCGGATGGGGTGGGCGGTGGAGTAGCGGACCTCTTTCAGTAGTTGTTTTGCCAAGGGCAGGATGTCGTTCTTGGAGGTCAGGATTTTGTGTTGGGTGAGACTGCGCGTGATTTGTGTGAAGTCGCTGAACTTCACTTTCAGCGTGAGCGTGCGGCCCTCAAACTGGTCTTTGGCGATGCGCGTGATGAGTTCGAGTACGGTGTGATAGAGTTCGATGATGACGGCTGAGCGGGCACTGAGGTCCTCGGCGAATGTGTGTTCGCAGCCCACCGACTTGCGGACATATTCCGTCTCTACGGGACGCAGATCGATGCCGCGGGCGAAGTCGTAGTAGGTCTGTCCCATCTTTCCGAAGACTTCCGTGAGATGTCGCAGCGAGCAGCGGCGCAGGTCGCGGCCGATGAAGATGCCGATGTAGTGCATGCGTCTGGCCGTATGCGGGCCGACGCCCCAGAACTGTTCTATCGGCAGGTCGGCGATGAAGTCGGCCGCGCGGTCCGGATGGATGACGGTCAGACCGTCGGGCTTGCGCACTTCCGAGGCAATCTTGGCCAGAAACTTGTTATACGACACGCCGGCCGAGGCCGTCAGGTGCAGCTCTTCGCGTATGCGGCGGCGTATCTCGCGGGCTATGTCGACGGCGAGCGTGATGCCGCGCTTGTTTTCCGTCACGTCGAGAAAGGCCTCGTCGATGGACAGCGGTTCGATGATGTCGGTATAGTCGCGGAAGATGGCGTGTACTTGCTCTGATACTTTCTTATATACGGAATATTCGCTATGCACTATCCTTAGCTGCGGGCACAGGCGTTTGGCCCGCGCGATGGGCATGGCGGAACGGACGCCGAAGCGGCGGGCCTCATAGCTTGCTGTGGAAACGACACCGCGCGGGCCGTCGTGGCCGACGGCCACGGGCAGCCCGCGCAGTTCGGGATGGTCGCGCTGTTCCACGGACGCGAAGAAGGCGTCCATGTCGACGTGTATGATTTTGCGTTCCTTCATCAGGACTTCTTGGTCTTTTCCGGCTTTTCCTCCTTATCTTCTTTCTTCTCTTCCTTTTCTTGCTTTTCTTCGTCTGTTCCCGGCAGAGCCGGCTCAGGTTTGGGAATGCGGCGGTTGGGATTCTCTTTCGCTCCCATGTCGACGAGCTCGCGGCCCTTCTTGACAACGCTCTGAGCTCCGGTCAGCAGCTTGTTGTTGGCGAAATCATAGTCTTTTTGTGCCTTTGCCAGTGTGTCGCCGAGCGTGTTATATCGCTTTATGAAATCACCGAGACGGTCGATGAGCTGTTCGGCGATGCCGAAGACTTTCTCCTGATTCTCCGCCTGCTGATTCTGCACCCATGCGATATGAATCATGTGGAGGATGCCGAGAAGGTTCTGTTCGCCCGTGATGAAGACCTTACGCTCGAACGCTTCGCGCCACAGTGTGGGGTCGTTGGCCAGCGCGAGTTGCAGCGATGACTCGAACGGAACGAACATGATGACGAAGTCGACGGCCTCGCGCGGCGCCTTGATATAGCGGCTGTAGTCCTTGCGGGCCAGTTCGGTGACGTGGTTGCGCACACTCTTGATGTGGTCCTGCAGGTGGCGCTCCTTCTCTTCGGGTGTCTCGGCGTTGACATATCGCTGGTATGCGACGAGCGACACCTTCGAGTCGATGATGGCGTCCTGCCCCTGCGGATAGTGGAGGATGACGTCGGGCTGCATTTCACGGCCCGTGTCGTCGTTCTTCAGCGAGCGTCCGGTCTCGTCGCGCAGCCGCGCCTGCACCTCATAGTGGATGCCTTCGGTCAGGCCCTGCGACGCCAGCAGGTCGCCGAGGATGATCTCTCCCATGTTGCCCGCCACCTTGTTGTCCCGCCGCAGGACGTTGGCCAGCGACTCCGCCTTCTCGCCAATCTCGCGGTTGCTCTCCATCATCAGCCTTATCTGCTCGCGGAAGGAGGCCGAATGTTGTGCGGAGTCCTTGATGTTGTCCGTCAGGGCTTTGCGCATGTCGCTGATGGCGTCCTTTAGCGGCTGTGTGATGTGGCCGATGTTTTCCGAGTTCTGTTCCTTCAGTCTTTGGGCGTTCTGCTCCATTATGCGGTTGGCGACATTGGTGATCTGCTCCTTTGCCGTGCGGAGCTGCTCGGCAAACTGCTCGTTGCGCAGCCGCGCTTCATCCGTAGACTGTTTGCGCAATATCTCAATCTCGCGGGCCTGGGCTTCGGCGCGTGCGGCAAGAGCCTTGCTCTCACGTTCCGCCTCGGCCATGCGGCCGGAGGTTGCGGCCATCTGTTCCGTGAGCATGGCTAGCTCGGTGGATTTCTTTTCCAGTTCAATGGTCTGCTGCATGGATAGTCTTTCCTTTTCCGTCAGTCTGCCGGCGGCCTTGCGGCTCACGGCTATCCATGCGGCTGCGGCTCCGAGGATAAGTCCTACGATGATATAGATGATTTCCATTTGATATATGTTCTTTTGTCGTTAAGGTTTGTCACACACCGTGCAGACATATTCGCGGGCGGTGTTTATTGTTGTCGAAAAACGTGCGGAGGAGAGCGGAACCTGTTTGAGGTCGCTGCGGATGCCCATGCCTGTCATCTTCAGAAAGCTCTCTTTCATGGTCCACAGCCTGATGAATTCGATTTCGGGATGTGGTGATGACGTGATAACGCCCATCTCTTCGGCGTTCATAACGCGCTCGGCGAGCTCACGGCGGTATGGGCGGATTGTTTCAATGTCGATGCCGACGGGCCGGTCGCTGACCGCACATGCCACGCCGCAGCGGCAGTGGCTCATGCTGAAACAGATGTCCCGGCGGCCGGCGATGAACGGTTTGCCGCCATCATGAAAATCGAAATGGGGTGGGGTGGTCATCCCATATTCCGTTTCCAGCGCGTCGCACAGCAGCAGATATGCCGCCACGCTCTGCCTGCGGTCACGCTCGTTGCGCATCAGCATGACTTTTTCGCGCCGTTGCTCCGATATGCGTGCCATCGCGCTGGCCATGTCGAGGGTTTCAATATCGTCGTTGATGTATATCATTGCATTATTGATAAAGGTTCATTCATGTCAATCTGTTCCTTCGGCCAGTTGACGAGATAGAGCCGTTCGGTGGCCCGGGTGAAGGCTGTGTACAGCCAATGGATGTAGTCGGGCGTGAGCATGTCGTCCGTCATGTAGCCCTGGTCGACGTAGATGTGCGCCCACTGTCCGCCCTGCGCCTTGTGGCAGGTGACGGCGTAGGCGAATTTCACCTGCAGGGCGCTGTAATATTTGTCCTGTTTCATGCTGCGCATGCGGTCGGCTTTGCGCGGAATGTCGGCATAGTCGGCTTCAACGGCATTGAAAAGTTGTTCGTTCTGCTCACGTGTCAGTGCCGGGGCGTCCGTCGTCAACGTATCGAGAATGACGGTCTGCGTCATCTCAAGGTTGTCATAGTCGGGGAATTGGAGCGTGACTTCGGCAAATCGGAAGCCGTGCATCTCGTGTATGTTGCGGACACGGTAGACGCGGGCGCGGTCTCCGTTGGCAATAAATTTAAGTGAAGAGTGAGGAGTGGAGAGTGAAGAATTTGCTGCCGCCATTCCCTCTTGGCGCCCCTCTTCCTTTCCAACGGGAACATCAGTTGGAACGGCGGCAGCAACTTCTTCATTCTTCACTCTTCGTTCTTCATTTAAAGAATCAAAGTATTTGTTCTTCACAACCATCAGCATGTCGCCCGTGCAGAGCTCCTCTTCCCGGTCGAGAACAGTGGCCCGGATGCCGCGGTTGTAGATGTTGGCGCGCTTGTTGCTGCGCGTGATGACCATCGTTTCGTCCATTCCGGCGCGGCTGTAGCTTGTCGCCAGTGTCTCGATGAGCTCGTCTCCAGGCACGATGGCGATGTCGGCAAAGCCGCGCAGTCGGAGACGGGGCAACTGTGTCAGCTCGTCGTGGGTAATCATGCGGCGAATCATGGTCGCGTTCCACAGTATTCCGGACTCTTCCGCCTGTCTTAAAACGTTGCTGAGATCGGCCTCATGGACGTCCAGTCCGTAGCAGCGAAGCACTTCCGCCTGCAGTGCGGGGCTTTCCTCTTCACCCACCGGTGGCAGCTGGGCACGGTCGCCGATGAGCATCATGCGGCAGTTGCGCCCGCTATATACGAACTCGATGAGGTCGTCGAGCAGGCGGCCGCTGCCGAAGACAGAGTCCATGCCTCCGCCGTTGGCCACCATCGAGGCCTCGTCGATTATGAAGAGCGTGTCCGAAAGCATGTTGACGTTGATATTGAACGCCGACATGTCGCCCGCGGTCTTCTGACGGTAGATGCGGCGGTGGATGGTGAACGCCTGATGACCGGCGTTCAGTGAGAACACCTTGGCCGCGCGGCCTGTTGGGGCCAGCAGTACCATACGCACGCCCAGCGCATCCAATGCCCTTACTATTGCACCGGCCAGTGTCGTCTTTCCCGTTCCGGCCGAGCCGCGCATAATCATGGCTACGCGGTCGCCGCGGTCGGACATGAACCGTCCGAACACGCTGATAGCCTCGGCTTGGTCGGCCGTCGGTTCCATTGCTAAAGACTGATGTATGCGGTATGTAAGTTCGTCTGCTATCATTGCGGTGCAAACTTACGAAAAAAAAGCGAGGAAAGGATAATAATTATGTTTTTAATAATCATTCAATTACTAAAAAGCGGACCTTGAACCTATAGAGATTCAAAGTCCGCCATCTTATATTTTTATTGAAAGGTTATTGATCTACCGTGAAAGAATAGATGTCATCGAATTTATTATTGGTCAAAATTGAACCGGAGACAGATTTGACGACAATGCCATCAACGATAACACGGCAATTGTACCGTCTACCTAATGTTCCACTGTAGTGATGAACTTTTATCTGATATTCTCCGGGAACAAACGTATCGTTTATGCTATATATGTTTTCAATAGCGTTTCCGTATTCTGTGAGCCAATCCCGGTCAAGTTCGAAAGTGGGAGAATTTTTATCAGAATAAAAAACATGCATATTATTGGGACCGAACAAATGCAAATCGTAATCGGTAGTTCCCTCAGATGAGTTTACCCATGTCAATGTTGCTTGGAATTTGCCTGTACCGTATGTCGTTGTTTTTTGTCCCCATGCGTCATCAGGACGACCTTCAAACCAATTGTTGCCTATTGTTAAGTCTGTCCACCCACCGTATGTGTCATAATTGCCATTACCGATGGTTAACAAGTCTTTGACTTCTGTATAAATATTGGTGTTGTAATACTCTATCTTTTGTGAAGCATCGTTCAAACTATTGCGAAGTTCTCTTGCGACTATTGCAATATACTTTCCTAAGGGAACGTTGGTCATATACAAATTATTTCCATTCGGCGCAAAAGAAATGCGTTTGATGCCTTCATTTGAATTATTTTCCGGTATCAGAGTAAGATAATAAAAATAGTTTTCGTCCAAATACCGGTTTAAAATTCTCACACCACCCATTTGATCTCTTGTCGCTTTCTTGACCAAAATGAAATAGCCAAGCTCAATAATGGAAACAGACACTGTCCCATCAGAGTTGATTATAGAGAAAGGTACGTTCTCCCACGAACTTGTATATTCGTTGTAATGCAGTAATTGTATATTTGAAATATTGATACCTTTGGATGGAAGTTTCATGGTGAGAGGAGTGTTGAAAACAAAGTTCATTGGCTCAATCTTCACACGTGCTTCATTTATAATCGAGCAACCGGAGGGGACGGGGGCCGGGAGTTCTTCGTTGCTTATGTGGGATATCGAAAACGCAACGCGCCCATCTGTGCCGGAATTGTTCTTGGGGACAGCTCCCATGGGGACTGTCAGCCGGAATCCGATATTGGAAATCGTAGCACTTTCATTTGTCGAAACAACAACAGTTCTGTCTCCGGTTTCAGGCTCTTCAATTTCTTCTACGATAATTTCCTCCTGCTGTATTTCCGGATCATCGTCGCTGCTGCATGACGTCAGTGCGGTCGATGTGAACAGCATGCCTGCGCATGCGATACTGAATAGATAGAATGATTTTTTCATAAACCTTTTCTTTTGATGTTATAGTATAAATAATGTGTATTGACTGATGTCAGGAGAGTACAGCGATGGCCTTTTGGGGCTGTTCTTTGTGCGGCAAAGGTAGTGAAAAACATTTAATCGTTTGCAGTCCGGATGCCGTTAATTATTGAAATGTAGGCATTTAGCGCTTATCCGTATTCAGCGTCGGCTCATTCGTCGTTCTTTTTTCAGGAGTTCATAGAGCGGGATGGACAGCGGGATGACAGTAGTGATTGATGGGGAGGAGTGACGTGTGTATGAAGTTTAAAAACACATAAAAACATACAACATCGGGCGCGATGAGACTGTATGTATCGGGAAAATGAATATATTTGCCATTGTTTTTAATACGCAGAACCAGCGTTTGGTACACACGCAGAGCCGGCGTCCGGTATGCAGAGGCCGGCGTTTTCAATTCACAAACAAGACAGACAGTTGAACTATGAACATCCGTACAGTTATGATAATCCTGCTCGTGGCCGTTTGCCCGGGCATAATGGCCCAGCGCCGGTGGATTGTGACCGACGCAGAGACAGGTGTGCCTGTACGCGACGTTCAGGTGTTTTTCAATGGTGACAAGACCCGGCGCGTCGTCACCGACTATCGCGGCACGGTCATTCTTCCGGATACCGCCCGTTTCATACAGATGAGTCATCCGAAGTATGAAACGCTGATGGCCGATACCGCCACCGTCCGCGACACTGTTTTTCTGTTGCCCAACATCCGGCGTCTCAACGAGCTGGTCGTCGTCGGCCACCGTCCGCAAATCAGTCCGTCGATGTTTGCCGGCATAGCTGAGGCCGCCGTGACTGCGGCTCCGCCTAAGACAGGCTTCAACTTCGATTTCTTCGAGCTTTTCAATTGGAAGAAGCGGAAGAAACAGCGCAAGCGCATGGAGGCGATAAAGGATTATTGAGAGTTGGAAGTAAGGGTTATAAGGTCCTTAAAGACTTTAATGACTTTAAAGACTTTAAGGACCTTATAACCCTAAAACAATATTTGTTATACCAAATGCGCGATGAGCTCTTCGCGCTCTCCCGGCAGCATGTCGATTACCGGCAGCTCGACCATCGTATAGCAGCCCGGCTGCTGGCGCAGTGAGGCGCGTGCCACGTTGACGAGCACCTGGGCGGTCAGGGCGGGGTTGTTGATGCTCATGTTGAACTCCAGACGCTGGTTCTGGGTCTTTCCGCTGACACCCTTGCGGACCAGATTCACGCCATGGCCCATGTCGCGCACGGCGTCAACCGACTCAACGGCAAAGACGTGGGTCTCGTCGCTGGCGAAGTAGGGGTCGGCCTTGATGGCAGCCGTGACGTCCTCCAGTCGTGCGCCGTCCTCCAGCTCGACGTAGACCATGCGGCGGTGGATGCCCTCACCGAGCGGAATGGTCATCGAGAGAGCGTTCTTGACACCCTCTTTCGAGCGCACGCAGACACTGTGGCCCATCGACATTCCCGGACCGAAGTTGGTGTAGCTCAGACCCTTCGGGGCGAGGCTCTGCATGAGTGTGCGGACGATGGAGTCAGAACCCGGGTCCCATCCGGCGGCGATTACGGCCACCGTGCCGGTCTTCTTGCAGACCTCCATGAGCGTGCGGCGATAGTCCACGATGCCGGTGTGGATGTCGAAGCTGTCGACGGTGTTGATGCCCAGCGGCAGAATCTTCTTTGCATATTCCTCGCAGCTGCGTGTCGGGGTGGCGAGTATGGCCACGTCAACGTCCTTCAGCTCAGTGATGTCCTTGACAACGTCGTAGGCGGCCAGCTCAGCGGGCTTGTTCTCAGCACCGTTGCGGCGCACAACGCCGGCAATTTCGAAATCCTCCGAAGCCTCCAGTGCCTCGATTGTGTAGCGTCCTATGTTGCCGTAACCGACTACGGCTGCTCTGATTTTCTTCATCGTTATGTTCTTTTTATGGTTTGTTTTTTATTGATGATTGCGCGGGTTATATATGCGGTCAAACCGTTTCCGGCTGCAAAAATACATCATTGACGTGAAAAAACTGACATTGTGCCACGGAAAATTTCAATGAAAAAGCAAAAGTGAACAATTCCGTAGCATATCGCGGGCCGTTGCTTACGGTTTCGATGCCGTCGGCGCCGTTCTGCTTTCACATTTCAACCGCCGTCGGATTTCATGCCGCTCAATATTCGTATGCCAGCCAGTAGGCGAGGAAATAGTCGTAGACACGGTATGCGTCGTCGTCCTGCGTGACCAATTCCGTCTTCAGGAGGCTTTTGACGGCCGCCTGTATGGAGCTTGCTGAGGCCAGACTGTATTTCTTTATGAAAGCGCCTGAGGTGATGTTGCGCGCCAGACCCTCGCGTGCGATGGCCTGCAGGACCTGCTTTTGCTTAGGCGCGATATTTGTCAGCAGCTCCTTGTACGTGCTCTCCTGCGATATGATGACGTTGTGAAGGGCCGTGTCCACCATGTCCTCGTCGCAGATGCCGCCAGGCGGCGTCATGGCGAAGAGTTCGTTCATGACCATCTGTACGAACCACGTGCATCCGTCAAATCGTTTGTGTACGTTTTGGGACACACCATCTTTGATGGTCCGTCCGTAGTCCGTGAACATCTTCGACGCGAAAGCGGCATAGACATCCGGCGCAATCGGCTGAAGCCCCATCGTGACGGCACTCTGATAGAACGGCTTGGCGGCCGAGTTGAACATGTTGCTCATCAGGTGGCGGCGGCTGCCGGCGAAGATGAACAGCGTGTTGCGGCACTGCTGTATTCTGGTGCGCAGCATTGCTTCAACGTTGTTCTCAGCATAATTGCCGATCTGCTGGAACTCGTCTATGGCCACGACACAGGGCCGGTCGGTCGTCTCCAGATATTGGAAAATCTCGTCGAGCGTCGTCTGCGGCGCCTGAATGTCACCGAGACTGATGTCCAGCGAAGGCTCGCCCGTTGTAGCGTCAAACCTGACTCCCATGCGCAGCGAGCTGACCGTGCGCAGGAAACGGTCTATCCACGTCCTGTTCTTCGGTCTCAGCTCTTCATAGATGGCTTTGCCGAGGAGATAGACGAGTTCGGTCAGCGACGTCGTGGCGTAGATGTCGACGAAGAACGTGTGAAATCTTTCCAGCTGCGTCTGACCGAAACAGTGGTGTATCAGTCCGGTCTTTCCCATGCGTCTTGGCGAGATGAGAGCCACGTTGCGGCCGTTTTCGATGTGTTTCAGGAGCAGTGCCGTCTCTTCCTTGCGGTCGCAGAAATATCGGTCGCTGATGTATCTGCCGACGACAAACGGGTTGGTCTGTATCGAGTCTTTCATATATGGGAATGCTATTTTATTGCAAAGATAATAATTATATTCACAATAAAACGCCTTTTTGCTGAAAATCTGCGTTCCTGTGGCACGATTTCCCGTCCGGCCGCATCTTTTGCTCCGCCTCCGCCGGTGTGTCTCCGCTTCTTATTGTATGGTTCTTCATGGTCTTTATTGATTCCATTTGTAATAAAATCAGTGTTAAAAAGCAACTTTTTGTTGAACCAAACGAGTGGTTAACGACTGTTAACGACGGCCGTTCCGTTCCGCTTTTTCCGTTCCGCCGCGAGCCGTAAGGGCCTCCCG
>USFX01000035.1 GCA_900553965.1 uncultured Prevotella sp. | reverse complement strand
GCTTTACGACGCTGGCCGACGGCAGCGTCAAGTGGGCCATCTGGCGTATCGTCGAAGGTGACTTCTGATACGACCATATCATTTTTTTTAATCATTCATTTTTTTCTGCCCGGCCCGCTGTCTGCGAAGATGGCGGGCCGTTGACGAAGTGATTGAAATAACAGTCAAAAGATTTGTTTATCACAAAATTAATCGTTAAATTTGTAACAAAAAGAAAGAGAGGCGCGTATGTTAGCAACGTTAGCATTTTTATATACAATCTTCGGTATCTGCTTGGTCATATACTTTTTAATCCTGGAGCCTATCGGCAAAGGACTTATGAAGACAGTGGAGGTGGACAATCAAAAACTTGTCGAAAACCGTAAGCGTGAGGCAGCAAAGAAGCAAGAGTTTGATGCGAAGAAGTTCATAGAGACGCGCGTTCCCGCATGTCCAAAGAAGCCACATGCCGATTGGACAGAGGAAGAGTTTACCAGATTAAGAAAAAGGTATCTGCAATTATATAAGAAATATTATTTTGAACAAGGCAAAGGTGAAGACTGGGAAAGAGGAATGAATCATGTAAATCAGATTCTCAGCAAATACGACAAGTAATACTATAGTATGATACGTCATCATGGAGGACATGATGGCGTATTTTTAGAATAAAATGAGGTTATATACTTTTGAACAGTTTTTCAAATGTATATAGCCAATGGCAAATAATGAGATATTCACAACCACCATCAAACTCAATTCCGAGGAGGCAAAGAACAAGCTTGAGGAATTGAAGAAAAAAGTCGACGACCTTAAAGCAAAACGTCAGGAAGCATTTTCTTCCGGTGATGATAGCGTAATTGACAAATGGGCCAAAGACCTGAAGAAAGCCCAAAGCGAACTGCGTCTGTTCAAGCAGGAGACCATGTCCATCAAGGACACGCTCGAAAATATCGGCAGCGCCAACATCGGTCAAGTCGAAAAGGCCATGCGCTCGCTCAACCGTCAGCTGAAGACAGCTTCAGATCCGGAGGAAGTTCAGCGTCTGCAGACACAACTACAGCAGTGCCGGGACCGTATCAACGAAATCACCGGCGCACACAATAGAGCGACGACGGCAGCCGAGCGATATAATGAAGAGCTGAAAAAGGCGGGCAGCGAGGCTATGGCCGTTCGCAACAACACTGAGCTGATAAATCGCACGCTCGACAACCTGAAGGAGTCATCCGTGAGAGACCTCGAGTTTGCCTTTAGGGCCGTCAATGAAGAATTGCGCGGTGTCAAGCGTGGCACTCCTGAGTGGACGCTGCTCAACAACCAACTCAAGCAATGCAAGAGTGCACTCCGGGATGTGAGGGATGAGTCGAAGGAATCCACTGGTTTTTTGTCGCGTACAGTTAATTTCCTCAACAAAAACTGGGGAGCGATAACGCAGGTATTCGCTCTTGCCTCCGGCGCTACATTCACCATGCGCAAAGCTACCGAAGAGTATGCCAAGATGGAGGAGAACATGGCCGATGTGCGCAAATATACTGGTCTCAGCACCGAAGTCATCCGCGAACTCAATGCCGAATTCAAGCGCATGGACACCCGCACGACCCGCGACGAGCTCAACGAATTGGCCGGAGCAGCCGGTAGGCTCGGCATCACGACAAAGGAGGGCGCGAAGGATTTTGTAGAGGGCGCCGACATTATCAACGGCGCGCTGGGTGACGACCTCGGCGATGGTGCCGTTGACAAGATAGGTAAATTAGCTATGGCTTTCGGCGAAGACGAACGCCTCGGATTGCGTGGTGCCATGCTCGCCACCGGCTCGGCCATTAACGAACTGGCGCAAAACTCGTCGGCTAACGCCGGCTATCTCGTCGACTTCACTGCCCGTCTGTCAGGAGTGGGTAAGCAGGCCGGTCTGACACAGGCTCAAATCATGGCTTTTGGTGCCGTCATGGATGAGAACATGCAGCGTGACGAGATGGCTTCCACCGCTCTCTCACAACTCATAGGCAAGATGGTTACTGACACCAAGACCTTTGCCCAGATGGCCGGTAAAGACGTGAAGGAGTTTTCCTCCCTCGTCAAGAACGACATGAACGTGGCGCTCATGCAGTTTTTCGAAGCTATGAACCGTAAGGGCGGTTTTACAGAACTTGCCCCGCTATTTGCCGATATGGGGCTCGATGGCGCTCGGGCGACACAGGTTTTGTCGGTGCTGGCCGATAAGATTGACGATGTACAGAAACATCAGAAACTCGCCAATGACGCCTATCGGGAAGGTAAGTCTGTTGTCAACGAGTACAATCTGATGAATAATACCGTTCAGGCGCAACTTGACAAGGCAAAGAAGAAGTTCAACGAGCTTACAATTGAACTTGGTGAGAAACTGTTGCCGGTTGCTCGCTACGGCATAACCACGGCCGGCATGGCAGTTCGAGTCATGCTCACGCTGATGGAGTTTGTTACCGCACATGCCAAAGAGCTTTCCGTCCTTACTGTAGCCATCGGAATACTCACGGCGACATACAACGCGCATATCATCGTGATGAAATTGAAAAATGTGCAGCAGACAATCGAGATGGCATTGGACAAGGCGACCGTAGCTGCAAAGAATATGCTCACATTTACAGTCTCTCTCCTCAGCATGGCATACTATAAGCTGACCGGCAACATGGTCAAGGCTCGCGCCGCCTCTATTGCCATGCACCGTGCTGCCATCGCCAATCCATACACGGCACTTCTCGCGGCCATCATGGCTGTGAGTGCAGCCATATACTATGTCATCAAGGCGCATAACGACCATAAGAAGGCCATGCATGACAGTCTCGTCGAGGTGCGGGCGTCAAATTCCGCCAGAAAGGATATGAACGACATCAGCAAGCAGGTCAACAGCAGCACGGCAGAGGAGATAGCACGCATCAACCGTCTGACAGGCGTCATCCGCTCCAATGCGTGGACTGTCGGTCAACGGCGGGCGGCCATCGCAGAGCTTCAGAAGATTGTCCCGGACTATCATGCATCCATCACCAATGAGGGAAAGCTGATAGAGAGCAACAAGGACAAATTGACCAAGTACATCGACGAGTTGCGCAAGGCAGCACTCGCACAGGCATACATGAAGAAACTTACTGAGATTGAAGAGGATAGACTCAATGCTCGCATAAATGCCGATGCCAAATCTAACAATGTCCGTGCCGTCAATGCTGAATTAGAGAGAGGTAAGGATACGACGTATAAGTCACAGAAGCAGAATGTAATTAACACAGTAGATCCCAGCGACAGGACTCAAATAGAGACGAACAAAAAGAGATTAGCAAAACTTGAAGAGTTAAGGGTGCAGAAAGAAGCCGAGACCAACGCAATAAAGGAATTGGCCGTGCAGGACAAACGCATGAACAACATCTTGGCCCAGATGAAGAAAGATGGCATCGTCGATGATCGTACTAAGCCCAAGCCGGGAAATGGTGAAGACAATGGTGGAGTAGGTGGCAGTACCGGTACCAAGACAGACAAGCAGCTGGAGAAGGAGGAGAAAGCCCGTAAAAAGGCGGAAGCGGAATCTCTCAAACGCAAGCGTGAGGCGGCTGCAGCAGCCAAGGCCGAGACCAATGAAGAACTGGCTGTATTGGCTGCACAATACGCCGAGGGAAACAAAACGTACCTGCAATATCTCGACGAGCGTCTTGAGGTCCAGCAGCGAGGACTTGAAAAGCAGAAGAAGATTTGGGGCGAGGAGTCCAACGAATATAAGATGTTACTCGATGACGAACAAAAAAACAAAGAGCAGCATGACACTGCCATGCGCAAACTCACAGAAAAGGAGATTGAGAGAGGGCGGCGTAAGAAGGCCGCACTCATTGAGGCGCAGTATTACGATAGCAACGATGCATTGTACATGAATAACGATGCTCTCAACGAAGCGCTCTTCCAAAATGATATGGAAGCCATGCAGAAACGTCTCGACCTTCTCAAGAAAGGTACAGAGGAGTGGCTGAACCTGAGAGCGGAAATGGAAGAAGTGGCAGAGGAACACCGGTTCGAACTCGAACAGCAGCAAATGGAGCGTCTGCAGCAATATCGCGAACAAGCCGGCCGTATGGATTATGACAAACTCCGGGACATAGAGCTTGAGGGAGCCCGAACTTTCTATCAGGCAATGGTGAAAGATGGCAAGATGACGCAGGAAGAACTTAATGCCATCATCGAACATATCAAGAAGAAGTATGCGGAGATGAAAGCGGCACAGACAGAGAACACAAGCGTCAAGGCCGGCGCGTCCTCTGCGCTTGACACTGCCAAGAAGCAGACCGGAGTTGGAGAACAGGTTAGATCCAATGATGCCGCTACTGGCATGTTTTCAATCTTCCAGGCGGTTGAACAACAGAAGATTGTCAATGAGAAACTGAAAGAAATGTATGGCGAGGACTACGCGAACAACAAGGAGTATCAAGAGGCAAAGCGTCAGCTCGACATCGAGACCATGCAGAAAATCGTCTCCGGGGCACAGGCGGCCTACTCCACTATCAGCACGTTCATGTCCGGCGCTTCGTCATACGCCAAAGCGTGCTCGGATCTCGAGGTTGCGCAGATCACCAAGAACTACGACAAGCAGATAGAGGCGGCCGGCAACAACACCAAGAAGAAGGAGAAACTCGAGAAGGAGCGTGACAAGAAGATAGCGCAAGCCAAAACCAAGGCCAACAAAAAGGCAATGACAATGGAAATCGCACAGGCGGTCGCTCAGACGGCCATGGGCGCCATCAGCGCATATTCTTCGACTATGGCCGGCGCGCCATATCCGGCAAACTTGATATTGGCACCAATATCAGCCGGCATCGCCCTCGCCGCCGGCGCGCTCCAGATTGCCACCATCAAGAAGCAGCACCAGGCACAAGAGGCCGGATACTACGAAGGCGGATTCACCGGAGGCTCCAATTACCGCCGTCGTGCCGGTGTAGTGCATGAAGGTGAATTCGTCGCCAACCATCAGGCGGTCAACAACGCCTCCATCCTCCCGGCCCTGCAGCTCATCGACATGGCGCAACGCAACAATACGGTCGGCAGTCTGACAGCGGCCGACGTGAGCCGTGCCGTCGGCGGCGGTTCCGGAGCGGCCGTCGTCGCCCCGGTGGTCAACGTCACTACCGACAACGAGGAACTGAGGTCGACCATCTCGTCACTCTATGATGTGATTGACTCGCTGAACCTGCAACTTTCAGAGGGTATTCATGCAGAGGTCAGCATTGATGGACGCAATGGTGTGGCCGAACAATTGGATTATTACAATAGATTGAGAGGTAGAAATGGTTGAATTGTATATTAATAACAAACGCGTATTTTTCGACAACTCTAAGCAGATAAAAATAACGGTTGAGAATCCATATTTTGCATCAGCGAAGAGTTATACGTTGGATATTACAATACCGACAATGATATTCGACAATCGGAAAATATTTGGTAGTATTGACCGGTTCGAAATAAGGAAAAATAAACTGAGTTTCCCGGCACGATTGGTATTCGATAATCGCACGTTGTTATTTGGTTCGGCGCAAATTACGAAGGTCGCGCGTAAAAATGTAACAGTGCAAGTGGTTGGAAGTATGATTGGAGATAAGTTCTTCGGCGAGTTCGGAGAATTATATGTTGATGAGCTAAAGATTGGCGGATGGCTGCATCCGGAAGAGACTGAGATAGGAACTATGCCATTTGACAGATATAGCGATGAATATATCTTCATGCCTGTTTGGGACGAGACTAATTCTGTTGTGCGCAACGAGCGAGAGTCGCGTATATTTCCTGATGATGATGGTGAAGGGATGGGACTGCCGGGAGGTGTACAATACAAGATTTACGAGCCCCATTGCCCGATGCCTCGATTTATGTATTTACTTCAGCGTATCATCGAGGTTTGCGGTTATACGTTGGCTGTTAATAATCTTGAAATCGAGCCATGGACTCATCTTTACATTGCTAATGCACACACCGTAGATGACTTATGCGAAGTCCTTCCGCACTGGACGGTTACAGAGTTCTTTAAAGAGGTTGAGAATTTTTTCAACGTTTCAATAATTTTTGATGCAGAGACGAAACGTGTTTCAATAATCAAGAATGTGACTTTCTTCGACGGTAGAGAACACAATTTTTCAAGGATAGATGAATATCAGGTTGAAATCAAAGATATAAAGAATAGTGAGAAAAGTCTGTCTTATTCTAATATTCGTTATGACATAAGCGAAAGCGAAGAACATAAAGAAGATGTTCTCAGTGATGAATTATTGGAGAATATTAAGACTTTTGTGTTTGCAACGCATCAGGAGACAATAAAATATTGTAATTCTCTGAGCGAAGAACGCCGGAAACAAGTGTTATTTAAAGACAATACCGGATATTATGTTTGGGGTGAAACAGGAGACAAGTGGAGTTTGCGTCTTGTTAACGAATTCGGACAACTGACGAGACATCGTGACAGCGACAATACTATAGACCTGCGTATCTGCCCCTGTGCAATTTCGCGTAAGCATCCAATGCAGTTTACGAGGTGGCGCATATATGGATACAGTGTGATTTGGGAAGCATATCCTCCAATGCTTTCAATGGAAAATCCTTTTGGCCCCGCGGTTACCGACGACGATGAAGAACAAGTAGAGCAAAACGTTTGGAATATGATATTGGGCGAGGTAGATGTGCCGGTCAAAATAGACGGCGAAGATCGCATTCAGGTGTTTTTCTTTGATGGTTATGCGCAAGGCATCAAGAAGGAAGTTGATGGCGAATACTCACCAATCGTATACTATCCGATACCTTTAACGGATTGGCGTAAGGATTTTTTCGACACAGGTTATATGATAACACAGAATCAATGGTCACTGAGTCTTGTGACTGTGCCGGATACCGACACACTCGCCATAAATCATACTAATCCATATTCGATAAACACTGATGTCGAATATAGGATTGATTTTGAAATTGGTGATATGGTTCCTGATATAACTAAGGTTTTCATGTTCAACAACAAACGGTATATATGCCGGAAATATGAATATATCTTGCAAAACAACAAATTAAATGCAATTGTCAGCGGCTACTTCTATGAGATGGCCGCATCATAATATCCCCTCATAATTCAGCAGTGCCTTGTTGGCCGCTTGAATGTCCTTGGGAGTATAGGTGTCGGTGATGAGTATCGACGAGTGACGTGCCTGATCCCTGACGGTCAGCACGTCATGGTTAGCCTTGATCATGTTGGTGATGCCGGTGTCCTTCAGACTGTAGAACTTATATTGCGGAGGGAAGTCAAGGTCTTTGCACACATGACGCAACCAGTAGTCGCGGAACATCTTCTCACTCTGCCATGTTGTCCCGGGACGGAATTTCTCGCTGAACAGATAATAGCCGCCGGGACAGTCGAAGATGCCGAGGTCAACCATCAGATGAATGATCTTGGCCGGCATGGTCAGCACGGCGTCGTTGTGGTTCTTGGTGTTCTCGCCGTGCAGTTCCAACGTCTGCGCGGCAGGGTGAATGTCACATATCTTTATATATGTCATCTCATGAGGACGAATGAACATATAGTGCAATAAATAACAGGCCAAAAGAAAATGTTTGTTCGTCTTCATGAGGTGGTCGTGGAGTCTGCCGAGAGCTTCATCCGGCAGCACGTCCCTGTTCTTCTTCTTTGCCCGCCGCTGAACGGTGGTTAGTCCGTCCGTCGGATTTACTGATATATAGGTCCTCTGGAGCAGCCATGAGCAGAACGTACGTAACCAAGATGAATAATTATTGCGGGTCTGCAGGGTGTTGTTACGCTCTATAAATACATAGTCAAGGAAATCGCAGACTTTACGGCGGTTCAACTGATATATATAAACAATGTGTTCTCTTCCTGCCCATGCACGTAGTATTCGCAAGCTGCTCAGATAACTCGCCAGAGTCTCCTCGCGCATGTCGTTGTCTTCAACCATCTTGTAAAGATATTGTGTGTATCTGTCACATACATCTGTGAATAATGTATATTCCATTGGTGCTGCCGCCTCTATCCAAGGATTCCAACCGTCGAGCAACTTTTCTGTAAGCCGGTTGATTATACCTTGTGCATATTTCTTTTGGGCTGTTTTCCCCTTGATACGCCCGAGCATGATTTTTTTGCGTTTCATCCTACCGGAGGAGGGGTCAAAAGCGTAGAAACTTACAAAGCATTCCTTGCCCTGGCTAAAGGTTGGCGGGGTCCATCCCTTAACTTGGTTGATAACATCTTTTGTAGAAAAATTCATTTTTTTGCTCAATTCATTTTCTGAAATGAGCTACAGTTAATAATATAATGTGTTCCGCACCGTCCGGCTTCTGTCCGACCTTTGGGGTGCGACCAAAAACAAAGGGGCTGAAAATCAGCCCCTTGCTTTTGATTTGGTCGGGATGACAAGACTCGAACTTGCGACCTCACGCCCCCCAGACGCGTGCGCTAACCAACTGCGCTACATCCCGTCCTCCGCAATCTCATTTCTGTATTGCGGGTGCAAAATTACGCATAATCTGCGAGAACTGCAAATTTTTGCCGATGTTTTTTGCAAAAGACGGGAAGAAAAGGCTCAAAAGAGCTGCTGGGGATGGGGTGGGCGAGTGGTTGGAATGGCGGGCGGTATGGCCGGCTACATGGCGATGGGGCTGTCCGCCTGTCGGAAAACGATTGACAAAAAGTGGCAAAATGCCCTCTAAACGCGGTCAAAACGGGGCACTTTTGAAAAATTTTTCCCGGCGGCCGCAAATTCCTGAGTTTTGTGCGTGTAAGTGTAAGGTGCTGACGACCAGATGGTTGTCGCTCTGTTCTGAAATCTGTGCAATTTCTGAACGCCGGAAAGACGCCTTTTCGGGCCAAAATGTCAGGATTTGTTCTGCCGTAAGGGCCTTATTGCATCGCGACGGGGCCGCCGTCATTGTGCAGCGGGGCTGTTGTCGCAGTGCGACGGCGGCCCCGCTGCAACCCCGGGAGGGCCTCGTTGCTCAGCCGTCGCCCGTCCGACGTGCTTCAAGTGTCCATCCGCCGTTCTAAAACGGGATTTTTATTTGTCACCGATTTTTGCGCAGCAATGTTTACAACAGTGGCGGCCGGGCGTGCCGTCATCTTCTTAATTATTGTTATTTGTTTTGTTATCTTTCTGATTTCCGCTACCTTTGTAGTCATATAATAATATATATGAATCCATAACCCGACTGTGATATGCGATACGATATAACGGCGCCGGGCCGCCTGAACCTGACCGTCGACCTGCCATCATCGAAGAGCGTGAGCAACCGCGCGCTGATTATACACGCCCTTTCCGGCGGCAGCGAATTGCCCGGGAACCTTTCCGACTGCGACGACACGCGCGTTATGATTGACGCCCTGAGGAGAATGCCCGACACGATAGACATCGGTGCCGCCGGAACGGCGATGCGCTTCCTGACGGCCTATCTCGCCGTGACGCCCGGCCGCCACACCCTGACCGGCACGGAGCGGATGCGCCACCGCCCCATCGGCGTGCTCGTGGACGCACTGCGGCGCCTCGGAGCGGATATTGAATATGCGGGTGAAGAGGGATTTCCGCCGCTGCTCATCAACGGCCGGCCGCTCGAAGGCGGACCGCTGGAGATAGAGGGCAACGTCAGTTCACAGTATATCTCGGCCCTGCTGATGGTCGGCCCTGCCCTCAGGCGCGGTCTGACGCTGCGCATGACGGGCGACGTCATCTCGCGGCCGTACATCGACATGACGCTCTGGATGATGGGCGAGTTCGGCGCGGACGCCGAGTGGACCGACGCGAGCACCATCGAGGTGAAGCCACGGCCGTATGTGCCGCGGACGTATTACATCGAGAACGACTGGAGTTCCGCGTCCTACTGGTATGAGATGGTGGCGCTGGGAAATGGCGACAGCGAGGTTCTGCTGACCGGACTGATGGACGGCAGCAAGCAGGGCGACTCCTCGGTGAGATATATCTTCAGCCTGCTCGGTGTGAAGACTGAGTTCGTCGCGTCCGGCGGCACGGGCTGTCCCTCGGCCGTCAGACTGACGGCCAACGGTCGCCGCGTCCCGCGTCTGGAGTACGACTTCATCAATTCGCCCGACCTTGCCCAGACCGTCGTGGCCTGTTGTGCGGCGATGGGCGTTCCGTTCCATTTCACCGGCCTCCAGACGTTGAAGATAAAGGAGACCGACCGCATCGAAGCCCTCAAGGCCGAGCTGCTCAAGCTGGGATATGTCCTGCGTGATGTCGACGGCCGTGAACTGATTTGGGACGGCTCGCGATGTGAACCGCAGCCGCAGCCGGTCATCAGCACCTACGACGACCACCGCATGGCTCTGGCCTTCGCGCCGATGGCCCTGCGCCTCGGACGCATGATGATAGACAATCCGATGGTCGTCACGAAGTCGTATCCGCACTATTGGGAGGACCTGAGGAAGGCGGGAATGGAGATAAAGAGTGAAGAATAAGTAAATGAAGAATGAAGAACGAAGAGTGAGGAATCAGTCACTGTCATTCGTAATTCCTAATTCATAATTACATAAATGTATATCCTTGTCATTGCCCTCATAGTCCTTGGCATCGTCGTTGCCGTAGTGGCGAAGTTCTCATCCGGAGAGGACGATGCTCCCGTGGTCACGGCCGAAGGCGATTGCGCCTCGTGCAGCGGCGACAATACGCGGTGCATGCACGACTGTATGATGGAAGCCGCCGTCAGCGACGTGGTCTACTATGACGACGAGGAGCTGGACGCATACGCCGGACGACCGGAGGACCGGTACACCGAGGCGGAAGTCGACCGCTTCCGCGATGTCCTGCTCACCATGCGGCCCGAGGAGGTAGCGGGCTGGAGCGTCAGCCTGTCGCGGCGCGGAATAACTCCGCCGGAGGAGATACGCGACGAGATGCTGCTGATGATGGAGTGATTCATAACTCGTAATCCGTAATTCGACAACTCATAACTCGTAATTCAAAACAATAAAACCACTGCTTTTTGAGTTAATATATACGTGAGACATCTGGCTCAGAGACATATCGTCATGCTCGCCGCGGCGGCCCTCGTGCTCGTCATGGCAGCATGCTCAACGAAGAAGAACACCGCCGGCAGCCGCTGGTGGCACTCGTTCAATGCCCGTTATAACACTTATTATAACGGCAGTCTCGCCTTTATCGACGGCGCAGAGGAGCAGGAACGGGGCAATAAGGACAATTTCACGGAGATGATTCCATTCACGATGGTCGGCAACAAGGCCACCCGCGAGCTGGGAAAGGCCAATTTCGACCGCGCCATAGAGAAGTCGGAGAAGACCATCAAGCTCCACAGCATCAAGCGTCGCCCCGAATGGACGAAGTCACGGCGCAAGACCGCCAAGGACATTGAGTGGCTCAGCCGACGCGAATACAACCCTTTCCTCTGGAAGGCGTGGCTCATGATGGGCAAGTCGCAATATATGAAAGGCCAGTTTGACGAGGCCGCCGCGACCTTCTCCTACATGTCCCGCCTCTACGCCACGCAGCCTGCCATCAACGGCATTGCCCGTTCGTGGCTCGCCCGTAGCTATACGGAGCTCGACTGGCTCTACGACGCCGAGGACGTGCTGACGAAGATGCGCCGTGACACCATCCACTACCGTGCGCGGACAGACTGGGACTATGCCCTCGCGGCATTCTACATCCGCAGCCGGCGCTACGAAGACGCCGTCCCGGTGCTGGCCCGCGTCATCAAGCATGAGCGCCGCAAGAAGCAGCGCGCACGCCAGTGGTTCCTCATGGGACAGCTCGAAACGGAGCTGGGACACCGCGAGCTGGCCTACCGCGCATACAGGAAGGTCGTCCGTCTGAACCCGCCCTACGAGCTGGAGTTCAACGCCCGCATCGCCCAGACGGAGGTAATGGCCGCCGGACAATCCCGTCAGATGATACGTCGGTTGCGCCGCATGGCCGCGTCGGACAACAACAAGGAATATCTCGATCAGGTCTACTACGCCATAGGAAACATCCATCTCGCCGAGCGCGACACCGCCGCGGCCATCGCCGCCTACGAGACCGGCAACCGCAAGGCCACGCGCAGCGGCATAGAGAAGGGTGTCCTGTTGCTCCATCTCGGCAATCTCTATTGGACGAAGGAGCGCTACAGCGACGCACAGCGCTGCTACGGCGAGGCCATCGGACTGCTGGACAAGGACCGCGCCGACTACGAGGAGCTGTCGGAGCGGTCGAAAGTGCTCGACGAACTGGTGCCCTATACCGACGCCGTGCACCTTCAGGACTCGCTTCAGGTGCTTGCCCGTCTGCCGGAAAAGGAGCGCAACGAGGCCATCGACCGTGTCATCGAGGCTCTGAAGAAAAAGGAACGCGAGGAGAAACGGGCCGCTCAGGAAGCTGAGGCCGAGAAGACGCTGCAGCAGCAGAGCGCCATCGGAAACCGTAACAACACCCCGAAACCGCCCACTCCCACGCCCGGCGGCCAGCAGGGACTGTGGTATTTCTACAATCCGCAGGCCGTAAGTCAGGGCAAGGCCGCCTTCCAGCGCCAGTGGGGAAAGCGCGAGAATGTCGACGACTGGCAGCGCGTCAACCGCACCGTGGTCAATCTCAATCCCGCCGGAGACGAGGCTGAGGGAGAAGAGGCTGTCTCTGATTCCCTTGCCGCAACGGTAGGGGAGAGCGGCGGGGCCGCCGCTGACTCATTGGCGGCCGACACCACCGGCGGCGACCCGCACACACGGGAGTACTATCTGGCCCAGATTCCGTTCACGGATGAGCAGAAAGCCGAGAGCGACAACATCATAAAAGACGGCCTTTTCCACTCCGGCGTCATCTTCAAGGACAAGCTCGACAACCTTCCGCTGAGCGAGAAGGCCCTGAAAAGGCTCACGGAACAGTATCCCGACTTTGCGCAGACGGACGAGGCGTGGTATCATCTCTTCCTGCTTTATTCCCGGATGGGCCGTCACGACATTGCCGCCCGCTGTCTGGAGCGGCTTCAGGCGGACCACGGGGAGAGCCAGTGGACCATCCTTCTCAGCGATCCCCACTTCGCGGAGAACGCCCGTTTCGGTGTCCACATAGAGGATTCGCTCTACGCCGCGACGTATGATGCGTTCAAGGCCGACCGCTACGACGAGGTGAAAGCCAACACGCAGCTGTCTGCCAATCGCTTCCCGCTTGGCGCAAACCGCCCGAAGTTCATCTTCATCGACGGTCTCGGACGTCTCAACGAGGGCGATGCCACGGCTTGCGTGGCCGCCATGAAGGAAGTCGTGGAGAAGTATCCGGACAGCGAGGTGACTGAGATGGCGGGCATGATCATCAAGGGTGTGCAGGCCGGAAGGGCCTTGCACGGCGGCAAGTTCGACATCGGTGACGTATGGTCGCGCCGCGGCGTGGTTCTTGAGAGCGACTCTACGTCCGCCGACACGCTCAGCATGGAGCGCAACACGGGCTTCGTCTTCCTTCTGGCCTACCGTGCCGATTCGCTGGATGCCAACCAGCTTCTCTATGAAATGGCAAAATACAACTTCTCAAATTTCATGGTCCGCAACTTCGACATAACCATAGATCAGGACCAGGGCATCAGCCGTATGCTGATAAGCGGTTTCCTCAACTACGATGAAGCCCTGCAGTATGCGCGCCGTCTCTTTGCCGATGAGGCCATGGCGGCCCGTCTCAGCGGTTGCCGGCGTATCATAATCAGCGAGGAGAACCTCAAGATGCTGGGCACGCGATATAGTTATGTGGACTATGAGGAGTTCTTCGAACGGTCATTCGCGCCTCTCAAGATCACTGATGAGGAGCTTCTTAACATACCCGAAAGCATCGGTCAGCCCGCCGAAGAGCCCGCTTCGGATAGCCCGTCCGCACCCTCCGGCAACGCTCCGGCGGCTCCGCAGACGGATGAACTTGACGGTCTTGGCCTTCCGCCCGCGCCCTCCGGCAATGTTCCGGTGGCCCCGCAGACGGACGAACTCGACGGTCTTGGCCTTCCGCCCGCACCCTCCGGCAATGCTCCGGCGGCCCCGCAGACGGACGATTTCGATGACCTTGGCCTTCCGCCGGATATTGGCGGAGTGAACAACAATATGAACAACGAACCGCCGGCTGGCACGTTCGACTTAGATGAGGACTTTTACAGATGAGCAACGGATTATTACTTTGGGCAGACGACGAGATAGAATTGCTGCGTGCGCACCTGCTCTTCCTTGAAAAGAAAGGCTATGAGGTGGTCACGGTGAGCAACGGAACGGATGCCATAGACATGTGCCGGAAGCAGAGCTTCGACCTTGTTCTGCTTGACGAGATGATGCCCGGACTGAGCGGGCTGGAGACTTTGCAGCGTATAAAGGAGATTTCGCCCTCGCTTCCTGTGGTCATGGTGACCAAGAGCGAGGAGGAAGACATCATGAATCAGGCCATCGGCTCGAAGATTGCCGACTATCTGATAAAGCCGGTCAATCCCAATCAGATATTGCTGACGCTGAAGAAGAACATCCACCGTAAGGAAATCGTCAGCGAGGTGACCCAGACGGGATATCAGCAGAGCTTCCAGCAGATAGCGATGCAGATCAGCGACAGCCGTACATGGCAGGACTGGATGGAGGTCTACAGGCGTCTCGTCCACTGGGAACTGGAGCTGAGCGGCACGGACAGCAGCATGTCGGAGATGCTTTCGATGCAGAAAGAGGACGCAAACGCGGGCTTCGCGAAGTTCGTAAAGGCCAACTATCTCGGTTGGGTGGACGCCCTTGCGCCCACATCTCAGGCGGCCGACCATCCGATGATGAGTCCGGAGCTGTTCAAGAAGAAGGTGTTCCCGCTGCTTTCGGGCGGCGAGAAGGTATTCCTCGTCGTGCTCGACAACTTCCGCTACGACCAGTGGAGGATGATTGCGGGCGAGCTCGGCGATGCGTTCGACATCGACGAAGACCTCTATTACAGCATTCTGCCCACGGCGACGCAGTATGCCCGCAACGCAATCTTCAGCGGCCTGATGCCGAACAAGATTGCCGAGATGTTCCCCGACCTGTGGGTCGACGAGGACGAGGAGGAGGGAAAGAACCTCAACGAAGGCCCGCTCATCGGCACGCAGCTGGAGCGTTATCGCCGGAAGAACAGCTATTCGTATCACAAAATCAACGATTCGGCCGGTGCGGAGAAATTCATCCAGCAGTTCCAGCGGCTGGGGTCGAATGACCTCAACGTCGTTGTCTTCAACTTCATCGACATGCTCAGCCATGCCCGCACGGAGTCGCGAATGGTCCGCGAGCTGGCCAGCAACGAGTCAGCCTACCGCAGCATCACGCTCAGCTGGTTCCGCCATTCGGTCATTTCCGAGCTCTTCAAGTTGTTGTCTCAGAGCGACTACCGTGTGATTGTCACTACCGACCACGGCTCGATACGTGCCAACCGGCCGGTGAAGATCATCGGTGACCGCAACACGAACACCAATCTGCGCTACAAGCTGGGCAAGAACCTCGCCTATGACAGCAAAGACCTCTTCGTCATAAAGGAGCCGCGGCGCGCACAGCTGCCTTCGCCGAACCTCAGCACGAGCTATGTCTTCGCCACGGGCGACTCCTTCTTCGCCTACCCGAACAACTACAACTACTACGTCTCCTACTATAAGGACACGTTCCAGCACGGCGGAATATCAATGGAAGAGATGATAATACCGGTCATAACCATGACCGGAAAGAAACGATAAAGACATTATGGAAATAAGAATAGACAACCTGGACAACATCCGCGAGGCGGCACGCCAGTTCATCGCCGCCATCGGCGAGAGCACCGTGATAGCTTTCTACGGAAAGATGGGCGCCGGCAAGACAACGTTCATCAAGGCCGTGTGTGAGGAACTGGGCGTCGACGACGTGATAACGTCCCCGACGTTCGCCATCGTCAACGAATATCGCTCCGACGCCACGGGCGAGCTCATCTATCATTTCGACTTCTACCGCATCAAGAAGCTGGAAGAAGTGTATGACATGGGGTACGAAGATT
>USFX01000034.1 GCA_900553965.1 uncultured Prevotella sp. | reverse complement strand
GCGCCCGAATGATTTTCATTTTTGAATTCTTCAGGGATTTTGAGGCGTTTGTCGGGATTATTCTGAGTTTTTAACAGTTGGCGGTGAAGAAAGAATATTAAAATACGGACATACCTTAAAATATCATTTTTTGCCGTTAACTTATAACGTTTTCATAAAAAAATGCTAATTTTGCATATTGCCGGTCGTCACATCGTAACTGTCAATAATCGGTCGATGGAATCCGGGTAAGAACGTTTTGCATGATAGAGAATGAGACAGGTACGTGACATAGCTGATTTCAGCAACTACATAGAGTCCCTTTTGGCGAGGAGCGAAAGTGATGATTTGGAGTATAAGAGTGCTGCGGGAGGATTTCCAGGCAATTTCTGGGATACATACTCTGCTTTTGCCAATAGCGGAGGCGGGACGATAGTGCTCGGTGTCTCAGAACAAAAGGACGGGATTTATCTGGACAGCCTTACTGCGGAACAGACGGAAAAATATCAGAAAGATTTTTGGAACAATGTGAATAACCGTTCAACGGTGAGCTGTAATCTTCTGAAAACGGAAGATTTGCTGATTGCTGACTATCGGGGCCATCGGCTGATGATGTTTTTCATACCAGGCGCTGACAGGGAGCAACGTCCGGTTTACCGTTCGACACAGCCTTACAATGGAACATTTAAGCGCAATCACGAGGGAGACTATAAATGTACGGAACGTGAGGTACGCCGTATGTTTGCCGATGCCAATGTCTCTCATCCTTCCGATAGCCGTATATTGAAGAACTATACGATGGACGATATTGACAGTCTTTCCATGTTCCAATACCGCCAGCTGTTCAGTCTCGCAAATCCCTCTCATCCGTGGCTCGTGCTAAGCGACTTTGAACTTCTCAAGAAATTGGGCGGTTACCGGAAAGACCGTGAGAGCGGTGAAGAGGGATTTACGGTGGCAGGAATAGTCATGTTCGGTAAGAGCGAGTCTGTCACCGACACGGAGTGTTGTCCGGATTTCTTTCCTGACTACCAAGAACGGTTTGATCCGGAGAAGAGATGGACGCATCGTATATGTCCGGACGGAACATGGGAAGCCAATCTCTTTCAGTTCTATCGTCAGGTGCTGCCACGGCTACAGTCGGTTCTTCCCCAACCGTTTGTCCTGGAAGATAATATCCGCAGGAATGAAACACCGGCTCACATCGCTGTACGTGAAGCATTCGTGAATTTCTGTATTCATGCCGATTATACGGAAAATGCGTCATCGGTGGTCCTTCTGTATAAGGACAGGATGGAGTTCTCAAATCCCGGCACCATGCTGGTGTCAAAGACCCAATATTATCAAGGCGGGGAGAGCGTGTGTCGCAACAAGTCGCTGCAGAAAATGTTCATGCTGCTCGGAACGGCTGAAAAAGCCGGCAGCGGTGTTGACAAGATCCTGAGAGGATGGACGGAATCAAACTGGCGCGTCCCGGTTTTGACCACCAGATGTCAGCCGGATAAGTGCGTGCTGACAATGAAGATGGAGACCGTAATGGACGGAACAACCGAACGGCGCCTTGTCGCTCTGTTCGGGAAACAGATTCTGAATGTTGACCATAATGTGATGATGGTGCTGAATACGGTATGCTCAGATTTGTCCGTGACAAATGAGAGCCTGAGATATGTGCTTAATATGCACAAGTCTGAAATAAGTGAATTGCTGAAACGTATGTGCAGGGCAAATCTGCTTGTCAGGATGGGGCATGGTCGGGGAACGACATATCAGTTGCCCCAAGAGGTTGCAACCTCCAGCCCTAAGGTTGCAACCTCAGAGGAAAAAGGTTGCAACCTTGAAGACGGGAAGTTGCAACCTTTCAATCCTAAGGTTGTAACCTCCAGTCCTAAGGTTGCAACCTCAGAGGAAAAAGGTTACAACAGGAAAGAACGGCTGTCCGTTATTTTAGACACTGAAGACGGAAGACCGGGCGGTCTGAGGAAAAGACTGGCACGTGGAGAGCTTAACAGACTTATATGTGAGGCCTGTGAGGATTGGAGGACGCTTGATGAAATTACGGCATACACGCAGAGAAGTTATGATTATCTGAGAAACAAGATTTTGCCGGAGTTGCTTCAGAATGGGCTGCTTGTAATGATGTATCCCGGAACGCCAAACCATCCGAAGCAGAAATATCATAAGAATGAGATTAAGAGCGAAGGATGTCTGGGGTAGGTGCCATTGATAATAATTATAAGGTGACAGAGATGAAAGAACATAATAATACTGACTATGTGATAATCGTGGCCGGTGGCCGTGGATTGCGTATGGGTTCGGACGTGCCGAAGCAGTTTCTGCCGGTTGGCGGCCGGCCGGTACTGATGCGCACGATAGAGCGTTTCAAGGAATATTCGTCGGAGCTGCGCGTCATTCTCGTCCTGCCCCGTGACCAGCAAGACTACTGGCGGGAGCTGTGCGGGCGTTACGGATTCAGCGCTGGCTATCAGTTGGCCGACGGCGGAGAGACACGGTTTCATTCCGTGCGCAACGGACTGGCGCTGATTCCGGCTGATGCAGATGGAGTGGTTGGCGTGCATGACGGTGTGAGGCCGTTCCCCTCGGTTGACGTTATCGGCCGGTGCTATGAGGAAGCGCGGCGCACGGGGGCAGTCGTTCCTGTCGTTCCTGTAGTCGAGACGCTGCGTCACGTGACAGACGGAACCGTGCCGCGCGGTGACTACCGTCTGGTGCAGACGCCGCAGACGTTTGACATCAGGCTGCTCCGCCGGGCCTATGGTCAGGACTATTCCGACGACTTCACGGACGATGCGTCGGTGGTTGAGGCTATGGGACATGATATCACGCTTGTGGAGGGAAACAGGGAGAATATAAAGATAACCACGCCGTGGGATTTGAGGGTGGCGGAGGTGATGATAGACCAACCACACCCCTAAAACCCACCCCAGCCCTCCCAAAGGGAGGGAGCTTGGATAGCGGCATAAAGGCATGAGGCTCACAAGAAAGAGGGGACGCAATCATGTATCACCTAAAATGTAGGGACATCGCTTTGCGATGTTTTTTGAATATCAACGTGGTTACGTCAATGTGATTACATCAACGTGCCAAAGACACGTCCCTACTTTCTGGTTTGCAATATCCTCTGACCTCGATTCTCCTCTCGCCATCCCTATCATCATAAAAGAACATCATGGATAAAGAAAACCATACAGGACAAAGTCAAGCAACTCAACAGCATATCAATTCCCCCTCCCCTCGGGAGGGGCAGGTGGTGGGTCTGTCATTGACTCAGCAGCATATTACTCCCCTCCCTCTTGGGGAGGGGCAGGTGGTGAGGCCGGCAGGTCTTCTCGCCTCCGACCTCCAATACCTCCCCGGTGTCGGCCCGTCGCGCAAGAAACTGCTGGCCGCCGAGCTGGGCATTGCCACGTATGGGGATTTGCTCATGACCTTTCCATATAAATATGTAGATCGCAGCCGTCTGTATGCCGTGCGCGAGCTGACGGGCGAGATGCCCTTCGTTCAGGTCTGCGGCCGCATACTCAGCTTCGAGACATTTCCCTTGGGACCGCGCAAGGAGCGCGTCGTCGCCCATTTCTCCGACGGAACGGGCGTGATGGACCTCACGTGGTTCAACGGCGGGCAATATGCGAAGAAGACCTACCGCATCGGCGACCTCTATGTCGTCTTCGGCCGGCCAACCGTATTTAATGGCCGCATCAATGTCGTCCATCCTGACATCGACCCCGCCGACGCCCTCGAACTGTCGTCGATGGGACTACAACCATATTATTCCACCACGGAGAAGATGAAGAAGAGCGGCATCACGTCGCGCGTGATGGAACGTCTGACCAAGACGCTCGTCGGACTGCTGAAGGACGAGCTGCCCGAGACGCTGACGCCGGAGATGACGGAACGGCTGCATCTGATGGGACGCGACGAGGCACTGCGTGTGATTCACTATCCGAAGAACGCCCGCGAACTGGAACAGGCGCGGGTGCGGCTGAAGTTTGAGGAGCTCTTCTTCGTCCAGCTCAACATCGTGCGCTATGCCAGCGACCACCGCCGCAAATACCGTGGATATGTCTTCAGCCGCATAGGCGACTGTTTCAATACGTTCTATCACGACCATCTGCCCTTTGAGTTGACCGGAGCGCAGAAGCGCGTCGTGCGCGAGATACGCGCCGACATGTGCTCGGGGCGGCAGATGAACCGCCTGCTGCAGGGCGACGTCGGCTCGGGAAAAACGCTCGTGGCCCTGCTGTCGATGCTCATCGCGCTGGACAATGGCTTTCAGGCCTGCATCATGGCACCCACGGAAATACTTGCCGAGCAACATCTTGAGACCATCCGCTCGTTCCTCGGCGACATGGCCGTAAGGACGGAACTGCTCACGGGCATCGTCAAAGGCAAGCGGCGCCGCGAAGTGCTGGCGGCGTTGGAGGCCGGCGAGGTGAACATCCTCGTCGGGACGCATGCCGTCATCGAGGATACGGTGCGCTTCGCGCGGCTCGGAATGGTCGTCGTCGACGAGCAGCACCGCTTCGGCGTGGCCCAGCGCGCACGCCTTTGGGCGAAGAGCGAACAGCCGCCCCATGTGCTCGTCATGACCGCGACGCCCATTCCTCGCACGCTGGCCATGACGCTCTACGGCGACTTGGACGTCAGCGTCATCGACGAGTTGCCGCCCGGACGCAAGCCCATCGTGACAAGCCATGTCTTCGACCGCCGCATGCCGAGCCTCTACGACGGCATACGCCGGCAGATAGCGCTCGGACGTCAGGTCTATATCGTCTTTCCGCTCATTGAGGAGAGCGAGAAGATTGACCTGAAGAACCTCGAAGACGGATATGAGATGCTCCGTCAGGTGTTCCCCGAGTTTCGCATGAGCAAGGTCCACGGCCGCATGAAATCCGCCGAGAAAGAGGAGGAGATGCAGCGGTTCGTGAGCGGCGAGACGCAGATTCTGGTGGCCACGACGGTGATAGAGGTCGGCGTCAACGTGCCCAACGCCTCGGTGATGGTCATTCTTGACGCCCAGCGCTTCGGCCTCTCGCAGCTCCACCAGCTGCGGGGCAGGGTGGGGCGCGGTGCCGACCAGTCGTTCTGTATTCTGGTCACACCATATAAGCTGAGCGAGGAGACGCGCAAGCGTATTGATATAATGTGTGATACGAACGACGGCTTCCGCATCGCCGAGGCCGACTTGAAGCTCCGCGGCCCCGGCGACCTTGAAGGAACGCAGCAGAGCGGTATGGCCTTTGACCTCAGGATTGCCGACATCGCGCGTGACGGACTGCTCGTCCAGATGGCGCGCGATGAGGCCCAGCGTGTCATAGAGGACGACCCGGAATGCGTGAAGGATGAATATGCCGTGCTGTGGAACAGATTAAGGGAATTAAAGAAAACGGATATTAATTGGGCTGCCATATCATAGGCTGAAGTGTTAAATAACACATAAAACGTGTTAATATAACGCTTTATTATAAAATATTTATTATCTTTGCAACGTTCACATTACAGACGGCGCGTCACGTCATAATTGGATTGTAATTATCCGGGGGCGCCGCTACCGATAACATGTGGCTTTTGCCACTTGACTAAGACAACCTATTATGATAATTAAGAAACTGAAGACTTTAGCAATATGCGCATTTGTGTCGTTGGCCGCAATTCCAGCCGCGGGACAGGACTTGCTTGCGCGTCAGGCTCCGATTGACAAAAAAATGAAGGCGGTTGATTCAGTAGCGCTCAGCCGGCTGATTCAGACCGAACAGTTTGACTCACCCGCCGCCGACCTTTATGAGGAATGGGAGAACAAATATGCCCACCGCGCTACGGCGCTGCCGGATTCCTTCCGCGTCGACTTGCGCGGATTCTGTATGCCGACGGATAGCCGCGTGCTCACGTCCAACTTCGGTGCGCGCTGGGGACGCCAGCACAAGGGACTTGACATCAAGGTCTATATCGGCGATACCATACGCGCGGCATTCAGTGGAAAGGTGCGCATCGTGAGATATGAAGCCCGCGGATACGGCAAATATGTCGTCATCCGTCACTATAACGGTCTTGAGACCATCTATGGACACATGTCGAAGCAGCTCGTGACGGAGGATCAGGAGGTGCGCGCAGGCGAACCGATCGGTCTCGGCGGAAACACGGGACGAAGCACGGGCTCACACCTCCACTTCGAGACGCGTCTCTGTGGCGTCGCCCTCAATCCCGCGCTGATGTTCGACTTCCGCAATCAGGACGTCGTGGATGACTACTATATGTTCCGTCGCAGTTCATACGAACATGAGTCCGTGGCAGCAAACCGCTTGCGTGGTGTCGGAAACAAATATACTTCCGGTGACGGTGATGACGTTGAACTGGCTACTGCGGCTCCGGCTGCGACATACGCCAAGAACGTCCGCTTCCACAAGGTGAGGTCCGGCGAGACGCTGTCGAGCATCGCACGTAAACGCGGTACGACGGTGTCGGCCCTCTGCAAGCTCAACCGCATCGGAAAGACGATGAGGCTGATGCCCGGACAGATTTTGAAGTACAACTGATTGTCGGCTGTCTGACCGTCGGGGGACGCCGCTGATGATCGTCACGGCAGGACGCTTACACATTATTATATATAAGTACGGCTTATGGATATTCATGCTGTGGTGGATTGGAAGGTCCGCCACAGCATGAAAACCGTTTAAGAAGACCATATGAAAGTAAGCTGGACTACCGTTAATTCCTTAACCCATAAAAAAGAAAATGGCAGAATCAAATTTCGTTGACTACGTTAAGATATATTGCCGCTCGGGAAAGGGCGGCCGTGGCTCAATGCACTTGCGTCATGTGAAGTACAATCCTAATGGCGGACCGGACGGCGGCGACGGTGGTAACGGTGGCAGCGTCTATCTGCGCGGCAATCATAACTACTGGACGCTGCTCCATCTGAAGTATGAACGTCACGTGAAGGCGGAACATGGTGGCAACGGCGGACGTGACAAGTGTCACGGAACAAACGGCAAGGACGTCTATATTGACGTGCCCTGCGGCACTGTTGTCTATAATGCAGAGACGGGAAAATATGTCTGCGACGTGACATATGACGGTCAGGAAGTGCTGCTGTTGAAGGGCGGCCGCGGCGGATTGGGCAATTTCCAGTTCCGTACGGCGACCAATCAGGCACCACGTTATGCCCAGCCGGGCGAGCCGATGCAGGAGATGACCATCGTTCTGGAGCTGAAACTGCTGGCTGACGTCGGCCTTGTGGGCTTCCCAAATGCCGGAAAGTCAACGCTGCTTTCGTCCTTGTCCAGTGCCCGGCCGAAGATTGCCAACTATCCTTTCACCACGCTGGAACCCTCGTTGGGCATCGTCGGCTATCGTGACCGCCAGTCATTCGTCATGGCCGACATCCCCGGTATCATCGAAGGAGCCAGCGAAGGCCGTGGTCTCGGCCTGCGCTTCCTGCGTCACATCGAGCGCAACTCGCTCCTGCTGTTCATGGTTCCGGGTGATACGGACGACATAAAGCGTGAATATGAGATACTTCTCAATGAGCTACGCAACTTCAATCCCGAGATGCTGGACAAGCACAGGGTGCTGGCTGTGACCAAATGCGACCTGCTTGACGACGAACTGATAGAGATGTTGCGCGAGACTTTGCCCGACGACCTGCCTGTTGTGTTCATCTCGGCCGTGGCGGGCACGGGCCTCAGTGAGCTGAAGGACGTGCTTTGGCGCGAGCTGAACAGTGAGAGCAACAAGATTCAGGGTATCATCGCCAGCGAAAATATCGTCCACCGTGACAAGGACATGAGCCGTTTTGCGGCCGAATTGCAGGCTGAGGGCGAGGACGAAATCGAGTATCTTGACGACGACGATATTGAAATCGAGGATATAGAAGACATAGAAGACTTCGAGTACGAGGAGGAAGAAGGGAATGAATAATCCCGTGGCCAATACCGTACTTAGGCCTGTACTTACGTATTATGACGTGGCGCCGGGTGTGGTTGCGTTCAGCAGTACGCGCCGCGGCGGATATGGAACGGGGCGTTATGGCGGTTTTAACGTCAACCGTTGGTGCGGCGACGACCCTGTGACGGTCGGACGGAACCGCCGTCTGCTTTGCGAGGAACTCGGACTTGCGTCCGACGACCGGCTTGTCATTCCCCATCAGACGCACGGAACGGCTGTGTTTGAAGTGTCGGAAGACTTTCTTGCCGTGTCCGACAGCAGCCGGCGGGATGCCGCTCTCGATGGTGTTGACGCCCTGATGACCGACGTCCCCGGCGTATGTGTCGGTGTCTCGACGGCCGATTGCATCCCCGTTCTGCTATATGATGAGGTCCGGAAGGCCTGTTGCGCGGTGCATGCAGGGTGGCGCGGAACCGTAGCGCGGATTGTCGAGACGGCGGTCGGCCGCATGCAGAGCCGCTTCGGTACCCGTCCGGAGCATATGAAGGCCGTTATCGGCCCCGGCATTTCGCTGAAAGCGTTTGAAGTCGGCGATGAGGTTTATGACGCGTTCCGTGATGCCGGCTTTGACATGGAAGCCATAAGCCGGCGTTTTGAGAAGTGGCATATAGACCTGTGGGCATGCAACCGCATGCAGCTTGAACGCTCCGGTGTCCGTCCCGAGGCCATCGTTACGGCCGGAGTGTGTACCTATTTCAATTCCGATGACTATTTCTCGGCGCGCCGTCTGGGCATGGCTTCCGGACGGATATTCAACGGAATCATGCTGAGAGACAACCTATAACGACAATGTTTTATTATTTTGACCTGATGAGATTGAGACTTTTATTGCTTTATATTGCCGTTCTTGTGGCGGCGGGCGTTGCTGCCAAAGATGATTTCACGCTTCTTGAGAAGCAGAAGATAAGCATAGAGACAGCCGGACTGTTTGAACGTTCCGACGCTTTCTCTGTCGATTTCGCGGGTCTGGCCACTTCCGAATACAGTTTTCCCTTGCCCGTTGGCAAGGCGCGGAAGGCCAAGGATAATTATGTTGAGATTACGACGGCACACGGCGACGCCGTGATGGCGATGTTCCCGGGCACCGTCCGCATCTCCAAGAGCCATCCGACGCTCGGCAATGTCGTCGTGGTGCGTCACGCCAACGGCCTTGAAACCATCTACGGGCACAACGCCCAGAACCTTGTTGCCGTCGGCGACCGTGTCAAGGCGGGCCAGACCGTGGCCATCGTGGGCGGAACGGGCGGTCGGACATATTGCACTTTCGCCATCATGGTCAACGGCGGACGCATCAATCCTGAAATCATTGTGAGCCTGAACAGCCACCGTCTGCTCCGTCAGACCCTGCTGTTCAAGAAGGCCGGCTTCCATGTTGACATCAGTGTGACGCATGAGGAGCGTGGCGAAAAGGCGCTGGTTGATGCTGCAACGAAGGCCAATCCGTTTGCGGGAGGCAACAAATACACTCTCAATCTGGCCAACCTAAATCCTGGAGAGTGGTGCTATCCGCTTGCCGGAGCCAAGGTGATAAGCCCATACGGTGGCCGCGGAGGCCGTAGACATACCGGAGTGGACATCAAGACGCGGCCCAATGACGACATATTGGCGGCTTTCGACGGTGTCGTGACAATGTCGCAGGTCTATCACGGCTACGGAAAGTGCATCAAGATAAAGCATCCCAACGGCATCGAGACGCTCTACAGCCACAACTCCAAGAACCTTGTCAAGGTCGGAGATTATGTCAAGGCCGGCCAGGTGATAGCCCTGACGGGCCGTACCGGACGCGCAACGACGGAGCATCTGCATTTCGAATGCCGCATCAACGGACGGCCGTTTGACCCCGCTAAGATATTCGATCATGCCAATCATGCTATCCGCATGGACCTCGTTACGTTCACGAAGCAGGGCAACGGAATCTCGATTAAATCGGATAAAAACTACATGGCTAAAGGAAAATGACGTCCTTTAGCCATTTTTTATTATGCCTTCGGGTATTTATATGCGTACCTTTATTATATAAACAAGTTCATGAAGGAGAATAACATCAATACATCTTATAGCGGCCGGGCGGCTGATTGTAGCGAAAAGAATATCGACCGGGCGTCTTATTACAGCGTCCGCGCGGCTTCGCTGAAGTCTGATATTGCGCGGTTGAAGCGTCGCAGCCGTATTTGTGTGGCCGTTGGGCTGGCTGCTTTTGTGGCCGCGGTGGCCGCAGTAGCGGCTTATACCGTTTACGGCGGATGGTGGTGGCTTTGCTGTGGCGCGCTTATGGCCGTCGGATATATCGTCGCGAGGCGGTTGGACGTGAGCTGTTGCGACCGGATGGAGCGTCGGACAGACCTTTGCTCCGTATATGAAAACGAACTGAAGTATCTCTCCGGCGATTTCACTCCGTTCGACGATGGCCGCCGATATGCCGATGCGGCCCATCCGTTTGCCTACGATATGGACATATTCGGGGCGCAATCGCTGTTCCACCGTATCAACCGCACCGTCACGTCAGGCGGCAGCGACCGCCTTGCAGCGATGCTTTCAGTACTTCCTCAGAACCGTGAAGACGCAGAAAACGGCGGTTTCATCGAAGAAAAAGGAAGCGAGGAAAAGCAGAGTGAAGTCGTTAAAAGACTTTGCGGGGAAATCGAGAGGCAGCGCGAGGCGGTTGACGCATTGGCCGGGATGGAGCCGTTGCGCACCGAATTCATTTCAAGAGGCATCCGCGGACATATCGACACCGCCTCGGTTAAATCGGCATTGCGCACGGTGAAAACGATGAAAATGCCCGGATTTGCCCATTCCATCGTTGCCTTGGGACTCTCGTGGGCTTCCATCGCGGGCTTCTTTGCTTCCGTGCTGTTGTGCATATTTACGTCCATTCCATCGGGATTGGCCGTGCTTTGGGGAACGGCGAACCTGTTCATAGCACTCATGTTGTGTGCAGGACCGTTGAAAAAGATCGGCTCTTCGGCCGGCCGGCTTCACAAAGAGCTGCGGGCATACGGTGAGCTGGTGAAGATAATCGTGCGTCATAGTGACTCTCCAGATATTGCGACAGCGTCTCCGGCGGCGGGTCCGTCCTCCGTCCTTACTGCCATAACGGCCGATTTGCACCATTCCATCGGTGCTTTTGACGACCTGCGGCGTATTCTTGACGGTCTCGACAGACGCGGGAATGTGCTCGGACTGATATTCTTCGACGCCCTTTTTCTCAGCGACATCTTCCTCGTGAGACGTTTCAGCCGTTGGCAGGAAGCCTATACCGGCAGCATCGACCGCTGGATTGACGAGGTAAGCATGACCGACGCGCTTGTCTCGATGGCCACGTTCAGATATAATGAGCCGTCAGCGGGACGTGCGGAAATCGTCGATTCCATCGAGCTAACGTACGAAGCACGCGACCTGTGGCATCCTTTCCTTGGTGCGCGGGCCGTGCGTAACGACTTCACGATTGACGGCACACATTATTATATAGTCACCGGAGCAAACATGGCGGGCAAGAGCACCTTCCTGCGTTCGCTCGGAGTGAACTATATTCTGGCCATGAACGGAATGCCCGTCTTCGCCGAGAGCTTCCGCGTGTCGCTCTTCTCGCTCTTTTCGAGCATGCGGACGAGCGACGATCTTGCCCATGGAATCAGCTATTTCAACGCCGAACTGCTCCGTCTCCGCCAACTCATAGACCATTGCCGGGGCCACCGCCATACGCTCATCATACTTGACGAGATACTGAAAGGCACTAATTCGCTGGACAAACTGAATGGCTCGCGGATGTTCCTTGAGGCCATTTCGCACCTGCCCGTGAGCGGCGTCATAGCCACCCACGACCTCGAATTGTCCCATATGGCCGACGATGAAACCGGCCGTTTTCACAATTTCTGCTTTGAAATACGCCTTTCGGACGAGATAACATACACCTATAAGATTACGCCCGGCGTGGCGCGCAATCAGAATGCGACCCATCTTCTGAAAGGAATTCTTGCCGATGTGCTCCGATAATCCCAAACTGTCAATGCTGTTTTGGTCATTCAGCTTGGGATGACGTGGCCCGGTCGACCCTGAGCACACGGTCGCAATAGTCCACCACGGCCGGCCGGTGGGTAATGAAGATGACCGTCTTTTCCTTTGTACTGAGGATATTCTGGAGCAGCTGCCGTTCCGTCTCCGTGTCGAGAGCGCTCGTCGCCTCGTCAAAGAGCATGACGGCGCGGTCGCGGAGCAGTCCGCGTGCGATGGCGATGCGTTGCGCCTGTCCCTCGCTGAGACCGCCTCCGGCCTCCGACGTCACCGTGTTCAGTCCTTCGGGCAGGTCAAAGACAAAGCCGGCACAAGCCATTTCCAGTGCGCGGCGCATGTCGTCGTCCGTCGCCATGGCGTTTCCGAGCAGCAGATTGTCGCGTATCGTACCGCTGAGGAGCGTGTTCCCCTGCGGGACATAAACGAAATTGCAGCGTGTCAGCGCCGAAAGCTCATGGTGCCCGCCGGCGCCGTAAATCTCGGCCCGTCCCTGCTGCGGCCTTATCAAGGCGAGAATGAGACGCACGAGTGTCGTCTTTCCCGCTCCCGTCTCGCCCAGTATGGCGGTGCAGCTGCCCGGCGGGAAGTCGAATGTCAGTCCGTCGATGACCCGTCTGTTGCCCCCGTCATACGTATATGTCACGTCCGTCAGCCTTACGCCGCACGGCCCGTCCATCTTGATTTCCTCCTCCTGTTCCTCCTGCGGCATGTCGTCAAGCTCCATGAGCCGTTCGGCCGCGGTGAAGACGGCCACGAACGCCGGTGCGAGCCGCGTCAGCTCGCGTGCCGGTCCCTGAATGCGGTAGACCAGCTGAAGGAACGCCGTCATCGCTCCGAACGTAATCGTATGGTTGTAGAGCCGCAGCGCGCTCCATAGGAAAGCCACGAGATAGCCCAGCGAGAATCCCGTGTTGAGAATGAGGTTCGACACGACGGAGAACGCCGTGCGCCGGCGGACATGCCTCCTCAGTTCCGTCTGGCTCTCGTCGAGCCGCCCGATTATGCTCCCGCCGCATTCGAGCGTCTTGACGACCATCCGGTGCTGGACGGTTTCCTGGAGGATGCTCTGCACGCGGCTGTCGCATGAGCGCACCAGCCGGGTGAACTTCCTCATCCGCGACACGTAGACGCGGCTAAGGATGATGAACGCCGGGAGTATGGCCACGGTGACGACGGCCAGCACGGTGTCCATGCGCATCAGATAGATGAATGCTCCGATGAACATTGTCAGTACAGAGAGTGTTCCCGGCAGCGTCTCCGTGAGGAATGTCACCACGGTCGAGACGTCCTGCTCCAGTCGGTTGACGATGTCGCCGCTGTGGTAGCGTTCGCGTCCGCGCCATTCCGACGACAGCAGTCTGGCCGTCATATCGCGCTGCATTCGGTTCTGTGCCCGTATGCCGAGGATGTTCTTGACCCACACGCGGCCGATGGACAGCCCGAACTCGCATGCTATCAGCGCGGCCATGACGCCCACGGCCGCCCACAGCGAACCCTCCCGCGCTCCAGCGGCGATGTCGATGGCGCGCTGTATGGCCCAGACGGAGCCGAGGCTGACGGCCACGTCGCTCAGTCCGAGGGCGGCGTTGAGCAGTGTCTGCCGTCTGTTGCCGCGCCACGCATGCCACAGCCATTTAAGGATGGCACTTGCCGGATATTTCTCTTCCGCGTTGCGGAATAGTCTTGATAGCATAGTTCTTTTGAAAGGTTTTTTTAAGGGTTTTAGGGACTTTAAGATCTTTAAGGTCTTTAGGGTCTTTAAGGACTTTAAGGTCATTAAGGATTGTCAGATTCTCGCGTCCTTCCCCCACATCATCTTATGCCGCAGCGTGTCGAAGTAGCGGGTGCCGCAGCGCTTGACGATTTTCACGTCGTAGGGAGCCTTGCGGAGCGTCAGCCGCGTCACGTCACAGCATTTTTCCGAGCGTCCGTCCACGGCCACGAGGAAATTGTGGCTGCGGCTTTCCACGGCCAGCGTGATTTCGGAGTCGTCGGCGATGACGATGGGCCGTATGTTCAGACTGTGTGGAGCCACGGCCGTCAGGACCAGTACGTGGGTTCCGGGCACGATGATTGGTCCGCCGTTGGACAGCGAGTAGGCCGTCGAGCCCGTCGGCGTGCTCACGACAAGGCCGTCGGCCTGAAACGTCGTGACATATTCGCCGTTGATGCTGGTGTGGATGGAAATCATTGAGGCGTTGTCCCGCTTGAGGATGGCCACGTCGTTCAGGGCGCAGTTGCTTCCCGCCAGTGGCTCGCCGTCGGTATCAACCATGATGACCACTCGGTTCTCCACCGTGTAGCTGCCGTCGTAGAGTGCTTCGATGACGTTGTCGAACTCTCCCTGTCCGACGTCGGCCAGAAATCCCAGCCGTCCCATGTTGACGCCGATGACGGGAATCGCTTTCGCTCCGACGCGTCCGACGGCCTTGAGGAACGTGCCGTCGCCGCCCATGGAGATGACGAAGTCGGCCGTGAAGCCGTCGCCGTCGAACACTGCAGCCCGTCCCGGCTCAATGAGATTTTCTCTTAGGAGGAAGTCATGATATTCGCGGTCGACGGAAATTCCCGCCCCGTGGCTTTCCAGCGAGACGAGCACATCGCGTATGGCAGCCGACTTTCTGGCCTGAAATGTGTTTCCGAAAATGGCGAAATTGAGTTTCCGTGATGTCATAAAAATCCATGTTTTATATATCTTTAGCCGTGCGTGTGCCGTTAATTGCCAAACATTCAGTACCTTTGCACGCAGCAGTCCGCCTTCGCCGCGACGTCTTTTCCTGCTTCCGTGAAGCAGTGGCGCCGCCGTTACGGGGCGATGATGTCTGCAAATTTACGTATTTTTGACGAGAACAGAACAGAAACGAATCGAAATTAAGGAGAAATGACCAAATTAAGTGTAAACATCAATAAGGTTGCCACCCTGCGCAATGCCCGCGGCGGCAACAATCCGGACGTGCTCGTCACGGCTACCGACTGTGAGTCGTTCGGCGCCGAGGGCATCACCGTCCATCCGCGTCCCGACGAGCGCCACATCCGTTATCAGGACGTGCGCGACATCCGCGGCCGCATCACGACGGAGCTGAACATCGAGGGCAACCCCATCCCGTCGTTCACCGACCTCGTCCTTGAGGTCCGTCCCACGCAGGTGACGCTCGTCCCCGACGCCATCGGCCAGCTGACGTCAAACCACGGCTGGGACACCATCGCCAACCGCACGTTCCTCACCGACGTCGTGGGCCGTTTCCGCGAGGCGGGCATACGCACGTCAATCTTCGTCGACGCCGACCCGGAGATGGTCATCGGGGCGCGCGAGTGCGGTGCCGACCGCGTTGAGCTCTACACCGAGCCCTACGCTTCCGGCTATGCCGCTGACCGCGCGGCGGCCATCGCTCCCTTCATCGCCGCCGCCGAGGAGGCCCGCCGTCAGGGGGTGGGACTTAACGCCGGCCACGACCTCAGCCTCCAGAACCTCCACTATTTCCATCGCTGCATTCCATGGACCGACGAGGTCAGCATCGGCCACGCCCTGATATGCGACGCGTTGTATATGGGACTGCGGGAGACGGTGAGGATGTATAAGGAAGCTCTTAGGAGTTAGAGGAGTGATAACCCCTCTAACTCCTATAACTCAAAAATAAAGAATTATGCGCAAAGTTTATCAGTTTATGGCCGACGGTTTCGAGGACATCGAGGCGTTGGCTGCAGTGGACATCCTCCGCCGTGGCGGAGTTGACGTCAAGACCGTGAGCATCACGGGCAGTGAATATGTCGAGTCGTCCCATGGCGTTACCGTCAAGACGGACATGCTCTTTGAAGATGTAAGACTGGATGATGCCGACCTGCTGATGCTGCCCGGCGGAATGCCCGGTGCGGAGCATCTCAACCGCCATGAAGGTCTGCGGGCCGCACTCTTGGGCCACAATGCCGCCGGCCGTCATATCGCCGCGATCTGCGCCGCCCCGATGGTGCTCGGCTCGCTGGGACTGCTTAACGGCCGCCGTGCGACGTGCTATCCCGGTTTTGAGGACCGCCTGACCGGTGCCACATATACCGCCGAACTCTTCACGACCGACGGAAACATCACGACAGGTGAAGGCCCGGCCGCCACATTCCCCTACGCTTACGCCCTGCTGACCATGCTCACCGATGGACAGACGGCCCAAGGTGTGGCCGAGGGAATGCGTTATGTGCATCTGATGGACAGCAAGTCCTGAATTAGCGTCAAGCGCACGTAGAGACGTCACACCGTGGCGTCTCTCATGGGCTGTTCTGCAACACCCGCTATAAACTCCTTTCATCCCGTCGGCACCCTCCCCTTGGGGGAGGGCCGGGGTGGGGTCCCTGTTCTCTTTTTTCCTGTTTTTACGTTCACGAGAGCAGCCACTTTCTAAAATAATTCTTCCCCGCTCTCAAATATCGAAATCTCGCGCGTATCAAAATTTAGGGGTTGGCGTGATGATATATTTACACTTTTCGTAACTTTCTTATTTATAGCCGTTTACAAACTGGGCCGGTGTCGCGGTAAGATAACGGCGTCGGGAATGTCTTGCCGTAAGGCCCTTACGACCTTGCCGC
>USFX01000033.1 GCA_900553965.1 uncultured Prevotella sp. | reverse complement strand
GAACAATTTGTTCTACCGCTCCGGAATAGCTTCCATTTTCTGCAAGAAAAAATTCACTACTGGCACGTAAAGTACGATACTTGTCCATAAATGCATCACAATAAAGGCAACCGACTACCTCGTATTCGAGGCGGTTGTCCTGAGTGTCGACGCCGCAGGTCAGCACGAGCATGTCGAGGTTGTATTTGCCCAATATCAGCCAGCACTTGTTGCTGATGTCAAGACCCGGATAGCCGAACAGCCGGCCGATGAGCACGAGCTCCTCATCGTTTATCTTCAGTACGTTGCAGCGGCGGACAGACTCCTGGATGACCTCCTTGGTGTAGAAATTCTGGCGCAGATTGATGTCGAATATCTTCAGGCAGTCGTCCGGCGTGGCGTCAAGGAAGCGGTTGATCGTGTTGCGCGACACGACGTTGCGCTGCGCCAGCGAGCCGAAGCACACGGCCCGGCAGCGGTGGGCGACATCTTCAATCTCCGGCGTGAACGGAATGTTGTCCCACGCCACGTTCTCGCGTATGTCGTACGTCGGCACGCCGTCGTCGTCGAGCGCAACCTGAACCGTGCCGGTCGGGTAGGGGACGCGCGGCATGACGTAGCTGAGCTTCTTCTCCTCCAGTGCGGCGACGGTCTCTTCGGCGAGCCGGTCCTCGCCGAGGGCGCTTACGGCCACCGACTTCAGACCGAACTGTCCGACGTGATAGGCGAAGTTCGCGGGTGCTCCGCCAAGCTTCTTGCCGTCGGGCAGCACGTCCCAAAGGGCTTCGCCGAGGCCGACGACAACGGCCTCATCTCCAAGAGCCTTACCGGCCTCACCCCCGACCCCTCTCCAAGGGGAGAGGGGAGTGGAGTGCTTCTGCTGACTCATATTATCATTACTACTATTATTACTACTATTATTACTGCTATTACTATTGTTTGCCGGGTCTGTTGCGTTCTGTTTTGCGTTATTGTTCAAATCCTTGTTATTCATAATCGTTGTCTTTATGGATTGTTATAGTAATACTATTGTTATATTTATTGTTTCTTTCATAAGTCCATTACACGAGGCTATCTACTCCCCTCTCCTTGGAGAGGGGTCGGGGGTGAGGCCGTTGTCGGGGGTGAGGCCCCTTGTCGCCATACCCAGATACACCACTCCTATGGCCATCACGGCCACGGCGCCCATCTGTCCCACGGCGTCGGCGGCGAAACCCATGAGCAGCGGGAACACCGTGCCGCCGAAGAGGCCCATGATCATCAGGCCCGAGACCTCGTTCTGCTTGTCGCTGACGGAGAGCAGGGCGTTGGAGTAGACAAGCGAGAAGACGTTGGAATTGCCGTAACCCACGAGGGCAATCGCCGTGTAGAGCACGAGGCGGTCGGTGCCGAAGGCCAGTCCGGCCATGCTCAGCGCCATCATTGCTACGCTGACGATGAAGAACGTGCGGTTGGGCATGAGGCGCAGCAGCAGCGAGCCGGTCAGACAGCCGACGGTGCGGAAGATGAAGTAGAGGCTCGTGGCAAAGGCGGCGTCGTTGAGCGACATGCCAAGCCGCTCCATCAGAATCTTAGGTGCCGTGGTGTTCGTACCGACGTCGATGCCCACATGGCACATTATGCCGATGAACGACAGCAGCACAACCGGACGTCCCAACAGGCGCAGACAGTCGCCCATCGACGAGGCGCGGCCCGTCTGCGGTTCCTCTTCTATCGGTGTGGCCACGAGCAGCAGTGTAGCCAGCAGTCCCACGATGAGGTAGATGGCGAAAAGCACGCGCCAGTCGAGGCCGAACGACGGTATGGCCGCCGTGGCTCCCCATACGGCTATGTAGGGGGCGAGGAACGAGGCGATGGCCTTGACGAACTGGCCGAAGGTGAGCGTTGAGGCCAGATTGCCGCCGCGCACCACCGTCGAGATGAGCGGATTGAGCGACGTCTGCATCAGGGCGTTGCCGATGCCGAGCAGCGAGAACGACAGGAGCATGGCCGTGAAACCAGCGTTGAAAAGCGGCACCATGAGCGAGACGACCGTCACGGCGAGCGAGAGCAGCACCGTGCGCTTGCGTCCGATGCGGTTCATGAGCATGCCCGTCGGCACGGAGAAGATCAAAAACCAGAAGAAGACGAGCGACGGAAGCACGTTGGCCACAGTGTCGCTCAGGCCGAGGTCGGCCTTGACGTAGTTGGAGGCGATGCCTACCAGATCGACAAATCCCATTGCGAAGAAGCAGAGCATCAGCGGGATTAGGGTCAGATATTTGTTGTTCATATTGTTTTTTCTTTTATGGGATGGATGGAGTAATGGAAATTACGGGAAGGATGGGAGTCTTTTGATAGAGACCTCTCTCACCTGCCCACGGCATATACGGTCGTGGCGGCCTTGCCTCCGCTCACCGTCACCGTGTTGTAAGGCTCTGACGGGAAGACGAGGTTCGTCATGGCCACGCGGCCCTCGCCGTCGAAGGCCTCGATGCTGCAGCGGTCGGTGAAGATGCGCAGCGAGCGCATCTGTCCGCCACGGACCGGGGCCGTCGTCACGACGGGGAAAGCGTCGCTGAAGCCGGTCTGTCCGCTCGCGGTGCGGTCCATCGAGAATGTGCTCGCGGCAGGGTCGTAGGTCATCACGACCTTCTCGCCCTTGGTGTTCAGTAGTGTTATTGCCAGTGGTTTGCGTATTGAAGATATGAAGTCGACAGCGATTTCACAGGCTCCGTCGCCGGCGGCGAATGTCCTGCGGCGGGCCGTTGACCGCCGGGCGAGCACCCTTCCCCGGGCCGCCGTCATCTCCGGCGATGGAGTGGAGCTGAGATAAGTCTCGCCGCTGTCGGTGAAGAGACCGAGGTCGCGGGCGATGGTGTTGGCGCTGCGGTACTGCATCGTAGGCAGTTGGTTGGCATACTGCCAGTTGCTCATCCAACCGATGGCCACGCGGCGGCCGTCGGGCGCGTTGTCAAACGTCACGGTGGCGTAGTGGTCCTTGCCGTAGTCCATCCATTTGGTCACCTCCGGCGCCGACTCGCAGGTGAAGCGGTGGCCGTCGAACGTGCCGGTGAAGTATTGCGTGGCCGAACCGCCGAACGGTCCGCCGGGGTTGATGTTGCACAGAAGCACCCACTTCTTCTCTCCCGTGCCGCTAACGGGCAGCTCCATCAGGTCGGGACACTCCCACACGCCGTCGTGATTGCCGTAGCCGTGGCCGAACGAGCTTTCGTAAGTCCAGTCCTTCAGATTGGCCGACGAGTAGATGTTCATCTCCTGACCGGCGGCCAGAATCATTATCCAGCGGCCCGTTTCCTCGTGGCGGAACACGTGCGGGTCGCGGAAGTCGGGCACGGAGGCCGTGATGATGGGATTGCCGGCATACTTCGTGAACGTCTGTCCGCCGTCAGTGCTGTATGCCAGGCTTTGCGTCTGGTTCTCGCCGGCCGAGGTGTAGAAGGCCACGACGGCGCCGCGTCCGAAGCCCGCCGTATTGTCATGGTCAACGACGCATGAGCCGCTGAAGACGGTGCCCAGCCCGTCGGGCGAGAGAGCCACGCCACGGTCCTGCCACGTCACGAGGTCGCGGCTGACGGAGTGGCGCCAGTGCATGTTCTCCCACTGCGAGCCATAGGGGTTGTATTGATAGTAGAGATGCCACTCGCCGTCCTTATAGAACATGCCGTTGGGGTCGTTCATCCAGCCGTAGGGCGGCGTGTGATGACAGGCCGGACGGTAGTGCTCGCGGTTCTCGGTGTCGAACGTATCGGAATATTTTATCGCCTTCCAGCACGCAAATTCGCGCAGCGCGCCCTCGTTGCGTCCGTTGCCGTTGCTGTGGATGTCGACCACCACGTGCCGGTCCTTATACTGTGACAGGTCGAGCGGCACATAATAGTCGATATGGTCTACGGCCATCCGCACGTTCATGGACTGTACGGGGACGTTGTCGGCCAGCACGCGGAGATTGCATATTTCGGCCTTCTCCTCCACGGGCAGCAGCATGTAGCGGGCGGTGCGGTCCGCCCTCACCATTGCGTGGGAGCCGCTGAGGAACATTGTCTCTCCTGCGGTCTGAGCCGCGGCGGTCATGAGAGCAGCGGACAGTGCGGCGGTGATGATTATACATTTGATGTTCATAGTCTTTTTTTATTGTTTTAGGTTTGTTATTCACTTAACACTTGTTGCAAAGTTACTCATGCGATGTCCTTTTATATATAAATAATGTTTCAAATGATGTGATAAATCGTTCACGGAAACATTTTTCGTATTATATGTTCGTTTTATCTTATTATGACATCCACCGTAATGGTGAAGGAGTGTTCACCGTCTTTCCCCGTTACAGTTACGGGATGCTTTACGTGGTGTAATCCTTTGCCAAGTTCCGGAGTGGCTGTAAATGTTATGGGTATGAGTTCCTGCCGGTCAGCATCATCACGGTGCAGGACAACGACCGACAACTGACGGGATGCGCCCGTATTTATAATCCCGACATCGAATTTGTCAGCCGACAACCGGAGGTTATCCGAGACGCGGACGGGAAAACGGCGCATCAGAGTCTCTTCTGACGCAATGCAGTCGCCTTCCATCGCTATCTGTATGCGGCGACGCCCGTGTCCGTTTTCATAGACTACGGTTCCGCTTTCGTAGAATTCCCCCTCTTTTCCCTGAGGATTGAATCTCAGCGTGACACATGTCGTGTCGCCAGGGGACAATGTGACGTCCTTATCAAACAGCAGTGTAGTACAGCCGCAGGAAGTATATCCCTGTACGAGCGTGATGTCTGAGCCTCCCGCGTTGTATAGAAGGAACGGGCGTTCCTGAGTGCCGTCAGCCTCATGTATGGTGCCAAGCGAAAGAACGGCCATGCCGATATGGACAAGACTGTCAGCGAGCATAAAGTTTCTTTCCGTTTCTTACGTATATACCGTTGTGTGGTATGTGCGTAAGTCGTTGGCCTTTGATGTTGTATATTTCCGAATCGTGTCCGGACGCAGGATACATACGGATGTTCCTGATGCCGGCGGCCTGATTCTGCTCCGGATCGAGCGTCCATGCCTTTATGTCGGCCTTCACAGGCATTGTGGCAAACGCTTCTGCCTCTACGCCCGTGGCGTCAGTGGGAAACAGTCTTACGGAATAGGCCCAGCGTTCGTTGACAAATATGTCGGCAATCGAGCCGTCGACATATACGTGGAGTGTGAGCAACTCTCCGCTTTTCGGCTTTTCAGGCAGTGCGACCGAATAGATGCCTCCGTAAACGCCGTCATTGACCTGACGGTCAAGTTGCGTCAGATCGAGCGTGAGCATTCCGCTTTCCGTACTGTATGTCAGCGAGGCTTTCTTGCTGCCATTCTTCAAAAAGTTGAAACCGACACTGCCCTTATCAACCGTAAACTTTCCCATCAACTCTATCTGACGTCCGGAAACAGGAGCGAGCGACTCCGTTCCGCTGAGCGTAATGGCCTTTTCCGTCATGACAGCAGTCCGCATGGCGGTCAGTCCGCTATAGGGCTTCTGTATGAGACTGCCGTCAGCGGACAGGCTGATTTCGCGTGGGAGAGAATATGTGTGAGCCCAGCCCATACGCCTGTTGACATCGGAAGGCAATTTGTCGGGAACAATCCCCAAAAGTATGGTCTTGTTGTCATGTCGGTATATGGTGGGCGACAGCAGCCCGTAGCCGTCTTTGCTGATACCGCCCATCTCCAGATACTCCGGCAGAGCCTTGTCCGGTGTGAATGTCCCATCCGTGGAGATTGTTCCAACCCAGCAGAGCGTGCGTACCCCCGAACCGGTGTTGAGCGGCGTACACGTGAAGAGCCATTTGCCGTTTCCCATATCTGTCACGTTCGGCATCTCCCAAAACGTGCCGTGAACCGTGGCGTTTGTTCCTCTGAAGAACGTGCTGCCGTCGTTTGACCACCTGCCGTTCTGATATTTGTGCAGGGTGCATGCTCCGATGCCGTCCTTGCTTGTTCCTACAATAATATATTTGTCGTCGCCGGAAGTGAAGAAGTAAGGGTCGCGGAAGTCATCTGACAATCCGGCCGGCCGCCCGTCGATGATGGGATTATGAGTGCTTTTGGTCCAGCCGGCCAGCTGGTCATCCGTTGCGGTGGCCATCGCTATCACGGCTCTTGCGTTGTCAACAGCCGTATAAATGATGCCCGGACGTTCTCCTCCCGTAACGGTATTGTCCGTAAACACGGCTCCACTCCAACAGCCCTTGATGTCGTAGGACTCTCCGGGACGCAGGGCGATGGGTTCTTCGTGCCATTTATAAAGGTTTTCCGAAGAAATATGCCCCCAGTGCAGCCGTGCCATATACGGTCCGTTGGCGTTTTTCTGGAAAAACAGGTGCCAGCGTCCGCTGCTGTATGCCATACCGTGACATTCGTTCGTCCATCCCCCTGACGGCATCCCGTGGTATTTGGGCCGCCACAGATCTTCGGAATAGCGGGACTCCGGATAGACGAAGTCCGGTCTGACAACAGTGATATTGCCGGGCATTAGACCAGCCACCTGGTCTGCAGTCATCACATTGTTATATATGGAGATGTCATCTATCAGTCCGCAAAAGGTATTGATCAGATACCCGCCGGAAGTCTTGTCGGCCATGTCCTTACCGATATAGAAGTCCGCTGAGGAATGTACAATATTTGAACGGCTCATCCGGCATGTTCCTATCGACGTTCCGTTGAGATACATTATGGCCGTATTGGCCGCCTTGTCAAGCGTCACAGTCACCATGTTCCATCTTCCGCATGCCATTTTCTCGTTTCCGTTGATGGTGAAGATGTATCCTTTGGCATATTCGGAACTAAAGACGAAGCGTATGTCACCTTGCGAAGACAGTTGCAGGGCAAATCCTTGTTTCGCCGTTTCGTCAAGATTGCCGCAAACCGTGGCATAACTTGGAGTCGTCTCTGCTTCGGCGGTGTTCATCATGGGATAGGTCTCGGCAGAGAGAATGATGTTTATGGTTAGTGCTTCTGTGCTTAACGCATCTTTGCTGATTTGAGCTTTCACATAGTTTGAATATCCGTCGAAGCGCAGGGCTGCGCCATTGATGCCGTCAACGGTGAACGCCGGCAGTTCCGAGCTTACGGGATACTGTTTCAGCGAAACCGTTTCTGTTATGTTTCCGCCATCCGTAAGCGTCATGTCGAAACGCGCGGCGACATTCTGAGAGCGGGCTCCGACGCTGCATAAGGCCGCCAACAGTGTCATTTGAAATTTCCTAAGTATCATACTTCATGTTTTAATGAAGAGCGCGACATGCCATATATTCTGTACGGCATGTCGCGTTCTTGTTATTTCAGATATTCAATACAGTTGCTTGTGAAACGCTCCAACTGACCGCGGTATTCGTTCACACCGCCGGTGTTCCACTCATACGAAGCCAATCCCACGGCCAGCACGCGACCGGCGAAGGTCGTTGTCGGGTCGAAATCGACGATGCCGGCGCAACAGTAGTCGACGACGTGGTTCCACGTTCCGAGCACATGGGAGTTGGTCATGTCCTCCCACGTCTTCACAACGTTAGGAGCCGGGGCGAATCCGTAGGCGTTGAGGTCCCACATACAGTTGTGGTCTCCCTTTATTCCCGCTCCCTCGAAAGTGTAGATGCTGCGCTCATAAAGTCCGGAAACGAAGTTCATGCCGCGGTAGATGCTATGTCCCGAATGGTCGTAAATCTGTCCTTCGGCGTTGCCTATCACCGGCTGTACGCCCCAGACGTCGTTGTTCTGTCCGCCTTCGCCGTTGCCGAAGATACCCGGTGCGTAAGCCTCGGCTATGCGTCCGATACCGGCCGTGAGCTGTGTGGCGTGATTGGTGAGCAGGAGATTGCCGCCGTCGGCAGCGAAAGCTTTCAGTGCGTCTATGGTTGAGGCTGCGGCCAGATTGCCCGGCAGGTTCTGCCAGCCTTTCTCCACGCCTATGCGGTCGCACATCACCCAGCATGCGGCTTGTTTCTCCGCGTCGAGTTCGTCGATTGTCGCCGGTGTTATCAGGACACCGCGTCCCGTTGTCACATACGTGTTCTTGAACCATTCCACGGCGTCTTTCTCGTCGTCAGACGCTGTATAGTCATCAGCGACGAGCATAGCGATCAGGTTGCCGCTCTTGTTTTGCTCGTATGCGATATTGAACCTTACGGTCTGTCCCTGCGACACACGACCGTCTTCATAGCGCGCTTTGACGGTGTAGGCCACATCGACGTTCACCGGGGCTTTCTTGATTGTGTAGAAGTCGACAACCTCGTCGATATTGTTGATGTCGGTATTGTTCTTGATAATCTGAATGCCCGATTGTCCTCCGGCTGTAGGGTTGTTCCAGCGGAGTGTCACGAGACGGCTGCCGTCAGCGCGCTCAACCCTCAGATTGCTCACGGCTTCCGAGAAGTTTGTCTCTTCAAACTCCACATCCGAGCAGGAGGTGAGCATGCCGAGCGCGAAGGTGAATATAAATATGATCTTTTTCATAATCGTCTTAATTGTATTTTTATGATTTTAGTATTGCTTGTAGAGACCGTTGGAGTTGTCTATCTCTGCCAGCGGGACAGGCAGGAATATTTCGTTGGCGCTCACTGAGCGGCCGTTGTAGTAGGGGCGCAATGACGTTTCCTCCTGCATGTAGGTGTTCATGGTGCTGATGAGATAGTCGTTTCCCCAGCGCACGAGGTCAAACCAGCGGTTGCCTTCAAGGGCCAGCTCCAGCCGGCGTTCCATTCTCACGGCCATGCGTGCGCGTTCTTTTGTCCACGCAAGGTTTCCGTCGTTGTCCTCCGGATAGAGTCCCACATAGTAGTCTGCCTTTGCCGGGTCGAGATCCTGCGGCGAGTAGCTTCCGTCGATACTGTCGGCGGCGCGCTGTCTGACCATGTTGATGAGTTTGCGGGCCTCGACAAGTCCTTCGTCGGTAGCGGCATTGGAACCGGCTGCCAGCTCGATGAGAGCCTCTGCCTTTAGAAGCAGGATGTCGGCATAACGGATGAAGATGAAGTTGAGCGGGCTACATCCCCACGGCCATGATGCCTGAGCGTTTTCAGGTGCCGGCCATGCCTTTTTGTTCGAGAACTCTCCGTAGACATCGTATGCACGGCACCATCCGCGTGTGTAGATATGTCCGCGCCACGGCATACCGATACGCCCTACGGTGAAGTCGAGTCGCGGGTCAAGCGTTCCGGCATAGTCTTCCGTGACGTTTACCTTGTTGAACGTGCCGTCGAGATAGGGCAGACCGGACGCCGGATCTGTGCGGAAAGCGTTGACAAGATTTTGGGAGCCGTAGAAGAAGTCGTCACCCGTGCCGTAGAGATTGCCTTCGCTATACGTACAGTTGAGAAGGTTTGACCAGTTGATGTGCGCGTTGTCGTTGGCTGTAGACGTCTGGAGAGCGAATATTGACTCTGAGCCGTTGTTGTGCTCAATCTTCGACATATCGCCGAAGTTGGTGAAAAGTTCATATTGACGGCTTTGGATAACGGCTTCGGCATAGTCACGCGTACCCTCCCAGTCGGAAGTGAAGGCGCAGACTTTTGCCATTATGGCCTGGGCTGTAGTCCGTGTGATACGTCCGGCGCTGCTTTTCTGTTCCGGAAGGACACTGATGGCCTCGCTGAGGTCACGCTTGATGAAGCCGAAAATCTCATCGCGTGTGTACTCATCGTTTCTTTTGGTGTTGGCATCCTCGTCTTCTGTGAAATATGGAATACGGTTGAAGACGCGTATGAGGTCGAAATAATACCATGCGCGGAGGGTTTTCAGCTCGCCCATCAGCCTGTCTGCATTATTGACCGCTCCGGCCTGTTGCAGGGCGAGCATGGCGTTGTGGACGCGTGAGATGGCATAGTAGTTGTTTTGCCATTTGTTGAGACAGCTGACGTTGTCTGAGTTAATCTCGCTCACTTCAAGCAGATGGATGTTCTCTTCCATTCCCGTGCCGCCTCCGCCCTTGTAGGCGTCGTCGCTGCGGACGTCGAAAATCCAGTTTGTCGACGGTCCGGCAAAGGCTTCGTTGTTGCCGTAGAAGTGGGCTTCCAGTCCGGCGTATGCCGAGGCTATGAGTCCGTCGACAGACTTGTCGTCCAACTGTTCTGTCGTGAACTGTCCCTGCGGGACGGTGTCAAGCATGTCAGAACATGACATGGCGGTAATTCCCATTGTTGTTGCCAACAGAAGATTATATATCTTTTTCATTGCTGTTATCTGTGTAATAGTGTTTTTTTGTTAATCGTCGTCAGTTTTTAAAACTGCACGTTCAGTCCGACAGAGAATGTGCGTGCCCGAGGATACGGACCGTTGTCCACGCGTGCTCCGTATGTGGAGAGCGGGACTTCGGGGTCCAGACCGGAATAGTCGGTGATGGTGAATACGTTCTCCACCTGTCCGTAGAGGCTCAGCGCAGCTATACCGGCAGTCTTCATCCACTGCTGGTTGAAGCTGTAGGAGAGCTTGATGTACTTGCACTTCAGATATGAGCCGTCTTCCATGAAGTATGTGGACATGCGTGTTTCGTTGTTGTCGTCAACCGTTGTCAGTGCCGGTATTGAAGCTCCGGTGTTGTCCTTTGTCCATGCGTTCAGCACGTCGCTGCTGCGGTTTGTGTAGAGATTGCCGTATGTCATGAACTCCAGCTGCTTGCGTGTCCCGTTGTAGATGTCAAATCCGAACTCGCCGGAGAAGAATGCGGCCAGCGACCAGTTCTTGTAGTGGGCGTTGAGGGTCAGGCCGAGACCGAAGTCGGGATTCGGGTCGCCGATGATGCAGCGGTCGTTCTCGTCAACCGTGCCGTTGCCGTCGATGTCGCGGTAGATGAGGCGTCCCAGTCCTTTCCCCTCCTGTATGGCGTGGTTTGAGACCTGGTCTTCGGTGTTGAAGATGCCGTCGCAGACGTAGCCGTAGTAGACTCCCATAGGCTGGCCTTCGATGAGGCGCCAGTCACCGCCGATGACGCTGACTTCGTCGTTCAGCTTGACGAGTTTGTTGCGGTACATGGAGAAGTTGAAGTTGCCGTCCCAGGAGAAGTCGCCGTATTTCGGTGAGTGGTAGCCGATGTTCATTTCAAGTCCGTGGTTTTCCATCGTTCCCGTGTTCATGAATTTGGCTGCGTTCTCGCCTGCCACTGAGAGAACCGGCGGTATGGTTATCATATCCTTTGTGTTCTTCCAGTAGTAATCGATGGAGAAGTTGACGGAGTTGTTGAACAGTGAGGCGTCAAGACCGATGTTGGTCTGTGTCGTGGTCTCCCACTTCAGGTCGGGATTGCCCGTTGTCAGCACTTTTATTCCGCTTACGACCTCGTTGTTGGTTCCGTTGAGGTCATAGGCTCCGTTGCCAAAGTCGTATGCGTATGTGGAATATGCCGCATAGTTGTTGTCAATGGCCGAATTGCCGTTCTGTCCCCATGCTACGCGGAGCTTCACGTTATCAATAATATTGTTCTTCACCCAAAACTTCTCTTCGCTTACGCGCCATGCTCCGGAGACAGCGGGGAAGACTCCTGAGTTGTTGTCTTTAGACAGGCGGGATGTTTGGTCGCGGCGCAATGTGGCCGAGAAGAGATAACGGTCGGCGAAGTTGTAGTCAATCTTTCCGAAGAGCGAGAACAGAGCCCACTCCTGCTTGCCTCCGCCGTTGATCTGCGTTCCGGTTCCGGAGCCTATCTGCATGTAGTCGTTGTCCTCGAAAGCATAGTCCTTGCGGGTGGCCGAGAGGTCTTCATAGACGTATTTGATGGCTTCCGTGCCGGCGAGGACGTTGATGTGATGGTTCTTTCCGAGGTCGAGCATATAGTTTGCCGTGTTCGTCCATGTCCATGTGTCACCCTGTCCGTAGGCGCGGGCCACGGCACGGTTGGCGGTGTCGTCAGACGGGCGGACGTTGCGTGTGAGGGTCTTGTTGAAGAACTGGATGTGCTCCACGCCGATGTTGCTTTTCAGCGAGAGTCCCTTGACGGGCATGATCTCTACATATCCGTTGCCGAAGATGCGCCATGAGGAGTTGGTGTTGTCGCGGCTGTTGTATAGTGTCTGTACCGGATTGTCTATGTCGGAGCCGAGCATGGCCACTGGGTCGGTGTAGACTCCGGGAGCCGAATAGACCGGCATGGCCGGATGCTGGCGCATGGCGGGGTAGGGGATGCCGCGGGCGCCGTTGGTGGCAGCGCCACGGTCGTCCCACTTGGCTATCATTAGGTTCTCGCCGACGCGGACATATTTGTTGAAATTATATGTTGAGTTGATACGGGCGGAGATACGCTTGTAGAACGTCTCGCTCATCAGTCCGTTCTGGTTGATATAGTTGGCCGAAAGGAAGTAAGATCCTTTTTCTCCGGAGTTGGATATGCTCGCCGAGAGGTTCTGTGTCCATGCCGGGCTGTAGACCTCGTCCTGCCAGTCGGTGTCGGCTGTGTTGACACCGTTCACTGACGGCACAAGCTGCGGCGTGTTGCCCGTTCCGTAGAGTGACGCTGCGCCCTTGGGGTCTATGCCGTCGTTAGCGCAAGCCTGCCAGTAGGCCTGTCCCCACTGGGTGGCGGAGAGCATGTCGTATGATTTGGCCACGGTTTGAAGCGAAGCGGTATAGTTGAGGTTGATGGCCATCTTTCCCTCCTTGCCGCGTTTCGTGGTAATGACGATGACACCGTTGGCCGCACGCGAGCCGTAGATGCTGGCCGACGAAGCGTCCTTGAGGACCTGTATCGACTCTATGTCGGCCGCATTGAGCGAGTTGAGATTCTCCGTGGTTGCCACTCCGTCGATGACGTAGAGCGGTGAGCAGGCGTTGACCGTGCTCATACCGCGCACGCGGATTGACGAGCCGCCGCCACCCGGGGCTGCGTCTGTCACGATGTCGACGCCGGCCAGCTTGCCCTGCATGGAGTTCAGCATGTTCGGGTCGCTCTCACTCACCGGACCTTTCATGTCCATCACGGCCACGGCACCGGTCAGGTCGGCCTTGCGCTGCACCTGATAGCCTGTCACGACGAGCTCGTCCATCACGCGGCTGTCGGCTTCCATCGTGATGTCGAGCCTCGGAGCGGCCTTGACCGTCACCGTCTTCATACCTATATAAGATATGACGAGCGTGGAGCCGCTGTTGGCTTTCATGTGGAAATTGCCGTTGTAGTCGGTCACCGTGCCCGCTCCTCCGGCGCTCTCGTTGCGCACGGTGGCTCCGATGACACCCTCTCCGTCGGCGGTCTTCACCGTTCCGGTCACGTCGATTTGCTGCGCAAGGGCCGTCAGTGAGCCCGCGAGCAGGACAATCGTGCAAAATAGGATTTTCTTGATTTTTTCCATTGTTTGCTGTTTTTGGGGTTAGTTGTTTTTTGTTAATAGTACGAAAAATATCTGCCGCAAAGTTATTGTTAACCGGCCCGCAAAGATAAAAAATATATTTCAGATGATAAAAAAAATCGTTCATGTAACATTTTTGATGCTTTTTGAACGATTATTGGGATTTTCCGATGGGTATGGTGTTCAAGATTGAGTTAAAAATGCACCTATAATTGGCGCATTTTTAACTCAATCTTGAACACTCTGCCTTTCAGGGCGCAGACAACATCAATTGTCTCATGCTCTTGTGAAAACGTTTGCGGAATATCACTCCAAATATCGGAAGAACCCAAAGAGTGGCTACATGGAGAGGTGTGGAGGAATTTTCTACTGCGGTATCGTAAACACGAACTTTGCTCCGTAGATGTATTCCGGGTCAATCCAGATGCGGCCGCCGAGCATTTCAACGATAGACTGACAGATGGACAGGCCGAGGCCGGTGCCCTGTTTGAAGTTGTCGAGCTGCTCGAAGCGCTCGAAGACCTGTTTCTGTTTGTCCGTGGGTATGCCCGGACCAGTGTCCGTGACGGAGAAACGTATGCAGTCGTCACCTTGTTCTATACGCAGGGTGACGGTTCCTTTGTCGGTGAATTTGACCGCATTGTTGAGCAGATTGATGATTACCTGCTGGAGATAGCGGCGGTCTGTCACGCAGCTCAGCTCGTCGTGGGGACAGTCGAAGAGCACCTTGAGGTTTGCTTTACGGTTGTTGTTCATACATTCCGTGCTGACGAGTGAGCGTCCGAGGGCTATGAGATCGATGTCCTCGGGTGTCATTTGGACGCTGCGGGACTCGATGCGCGAGAGGTCAAGGACGTCGTTGATGAGTTTGACCAGCAGTTCAGTGTTCTGGTTGATGAGTTTTGATATTTCTCTGAAGTCCTCGTCAGAGAGGTTGTTGCGCTGTTCTATCAAGAGACTGGCAAAACCGACGATGGCGTTGAGAGGTGTGCGCACCTCATGACTCATGTTGGCAAGGAAGTTGGACTTCAGCCTGTTGGCCTCTTCGGCCTTGTCTTTGGCTGCGGCCAGCTGGATCATCATTTCTTTCTGACGTCTCATGTTGCGGCGGTTCTGCAGCATGTAGAAGATGAAGAACGTCACACAGAGTATGAGAATGATCGTTATGGCTGTGAAGATGACGGTCAGCTGGGGGTGTGACTCATAGAAGGTATGAGGCTTGTTGCGTATGTCGGCACTGTCGGCAATTACGGACGGCGTGATGTTCCATGTGCGGAGCTGGTTATAGTCGAACGCTGTCACGTTTTCGACACGCATGATGCGCTGGGTCTGGCCTGTGCGGAGCCAGCGGTTGACCATCTGTCCCATGCGGCGGCCCTGTCGTCCGTAGCGGGGGATTATGCCTCCGACGCTGACATCGCCGATGCCGGTGGAGGTCACTGATATGCCGGGTACGGTACGGTTGTAGTTGAGCAGCTGCTGTGTGGCGCTGACGACGAGATAGTTTCCCGTGCTGTCAATGCGCCATGTGGTGAACATCGCAAGGTCCCAGTCGGCTTTCAGCCTGCGGTATTCCCTTCCGGCTTCGTCGAATGTATATGCCCTTCCGTCGATGACGCGCAGCACGAGCTGTGAGGCTGCGGCCCGGCTGTGGTCCACGTAGTCGTTGATGAGGCCCAGCTGGTTGATTCCTCCGAAGGTGTTGTCGGTGAAGAAATTGATGCGTCGGGTCTTGGGAAAAAGCCGCTGAGCCAGCTCAACGTTGGCTTTGACGTTGTAGTGGTATGCTATGGCGCCTTTGAGGCTGCATTCCGGCATGTCTGTCGTATAGGAACGCATGTGCGGATGCCATGTCACGACGTTGACGGCGGTGTCCGGCAAATCCACGATACGGTCGTTGACGAGCATGGCAAAGCACGGGACGGAGCGTGTGAAGTCGTTGTTCAGGGACAGGTAGCTCGCCCAGGCCTCGTTGCCCAGCAGCAGGACGCAGCGCGGACGGCGCCCGTCATACTTGGCCACGAATCCGGCCATGCGTGACCGCCATTCGTTCATCTCGCTGAGCGAACGGCAGTTCATGTTCTCCACGACATATTGCATGTCGGGGTTTTCCCTGTTGATTTCCGTATAGAACTCGCTTATGTTGGTCTGATAATTGTTGAGCTCTATCTGAAATGACGTGATGATGAGCACAAAGTCATCTTTCTGTGCCCGCATAACGATGGGGCTGAGGAAGACGAGCAGGAGCGTAAGTAGACTTTTTCTGTTCATGCTTGTATCCTGTGGTGTTTTTTAGTTCTTATCAGATTCCGGCACATCTACAGCCCTCATGTCCGGCCGTTGTCGCGTGTCAAGATTTCCATGGCTGCAAAATTACTCATTATTTGGTATATAATCAAATTTTTACCAGCCAAATAAGGCTGCCGGTCAGGTTAATAAATACCAACGAATGACAATAATTCTGATATGCCGTCGCCACGTCTGGACGTCACACGCCGCGCTCGGCCCAGTCCCCGCGGTCGAGGTTGCGGTAGCCGATGGCCTCGGCGAGATGGTGGGAGAGGACGTTTTCCGTGCCCTCGATGTCGGCTATCGTGCGTGCCACTTTCAGGATGCGGTTGTAGGCGCGGGCCGAAAGGGAGAGCCGTTCCATGGCCGTGCGCAGGAGGGTGATGCCCTCGGCGTCGGGCTCGGCATAGCGGTGAATCATCCGTTCGGTCATTTGGGCGTTGCAGTGGACACCCTTGAAATCCTTGAAACGCTCCTCCTGACGGTGGCGTGCGGCAATGACACGGCTGCGGATTGCCTCGCTCGGCTCACCCGGAGCGGCTTTGGAAATCTCGTTGAACGGCACGGGCGTGATTTCGACCTGTATGTCTATGCGGTCGAGCATGGGGCCGCTGATTTTGTTCATGTACCGTTGTATCTGGCCGGGAGTGCAGACGCAGCGGTGGGTCGGGTCGCCGTAGTAGCCGCAGGGACACGGGTTCATCGAGGCGACGAACATGAACGAGCAGGGATATTCGATGGTGTATTTGGCCCGGGCGATGGTTATCTTGCGGTCCTCCAGTGGCTGGCGCATCACTTCGAGGACACTGCGGCTGAACTCAGGCAGCTCGTCGGCAAACAATACGCCGTTGTGGGCGAGCGAAATCTCACCCGGCTGCGGATTGAGGTCGCCTCCGGTGAGCGCCACCTGCGATATGGTGTGATGGGGCGAACGGAACGGGCGCTGTGTTATGAGGGATGTGTCGCGGCTCAGCTTGCCTGCGACGCTGTGTATCTGGGTCGTTTCCAGGCTCTCGGCGAGCGACAATGGCGGCAGGATGGAGGGCAGGCGCTTGGCCATCATAGACTTGCCGCTGCCCGGAGGACCTATCATTATGAGATTGTGACCGCCCGCCGCCGCCACTTCGAGCGCCCGCTTGACGCTCTCCTGACCGCGTACGTCGGCGAAATCGAAGTCGAAATGGGTCTGCTGCTCGTAGAATTCGCGACGGGTGTCAATCACTGTCGGCTGGAACGAGGTGTCTCCGTTGAAGAAGCGGATGACGTCGGCGAGGCTGTCCATGCCGTAGACGCTGATATTGTTGACCACGGCGGCCTCGCGGATGTTCTGCCGCGGGACGATGAGGCCCTTGAAATGTTCCGCCCGTGCCTTGATGGCTATGGGCAGCGCGCCGCGGACGGGAAGCAGACGGCCGTCCAGTCCGAGCTCGCCAATCATCATGTAGTCTCCCAGCATGACGCTTCCGATCTTACTGTCGGCGGCCAGAATGGCCACGGCCAGCGGCAGGT